>CAIQGU010000100.1 GCA_903871435.1 uncultured Burkholderiales bacterium
CGCCTATGGGGCATGGCGCGATGCCGGCCGCGCCCTGGCCGAGGCCGAGGCGGCGCACGAACAGACGGCGGCGCAGGCGGGGCAATTGCGCCTGCTGGTCGAAGACCTCGATGCGCTGGCACCCGAACCGGGCGAGTGGGAGCGGGTGGAAGCCGAGCAGCGCCGCCTCGCCCATGGCGCGGCCTTGCTGGCAGGAACCCGCCAGGCGCTCGACGAGGTAGCCGACAGCGATAACGCCATTGAACCGCGCCTCGCGAAATTGCATGCGCGCTTGTCGGCGCTGCAGGCGTACGACCCGCAGCTGACAGGCATCGTCGAGACCCTGGGCAACGCCCAGATCCAGCTCGAAGAAGCCGCCCGTGAACTCAACCAGTACGTGGCGGGCAGCGAGACCGACGGCAGCGTGCTGGCGCAGGTCGAAGTGCGCATTTCGGCACTGCACGCGGCCGGGCGCAAATGGCGCTGTCCACCCGGCGAACTGCCCGCGCTGCTGGACTCATCGCGCCGCGCGCTGATGCGCCTCGATGAAGGCAACGACCTCGAGGCCCTGCGCGCCGCCCAGGCGCGCGCCGAACAGGATTACCGCGCACGCGCAGCCGTGCTGTCCAAGGCCCGGGTCACGGCGGCGCTGCACATGGGCCGCGAAGTCACCCGCGCCATGCAGGATCTGGCGATGGCCGGTGGCCGCTTCGAAGTACGCCTGGTGGCAGCCGAGCCCGCCGCGGTCGGCCTGGAACGCGCCGAATTCCTGGTGAGCGCGCATGAAGCCGGTACGGCCCGGCCGCTGGCCAAGGTGGCCTCCGGCGGCGAGTTGTCGCGCATCGGCCTGGCAATAGCGGTCATCGCCGCCTCGGCCAACCCCGTGCCGAGCCTGATCTTCGATGAAGTCGATTCGGGTATCGGCGGGCAGGTCGCCGCCACGGTCGGCCGCCTCCTCCATGAATTGGGCAAGTCGCGCCAGGTATTTTGCGTGACGCACCTGCCACAGGTGGCCGCCTGCGGCGACCAGCACTTGACGGTGCGCAAGAGCACGCTGCCGGGCGGTCGGCCGGTTTCACGCGCCGACGTCCTCAGCGGCAGCGAGCGCGTACAGGAAGTCGCCCGCATGCTGGGGGGCGCGGAGATCACCCCTCTCACCCAGCGCCACGCGCGCGAGATGCTCGCACGGCAGTAACTTCGTTGGCGCCGGCCAGATCCGCGCGCCGGTCAGTATTACCGCTTCAATTGCGGCCGTCGCTCTCGCGGGGCCGGCGCGGGCAATCCTTGTTGCGGCAAACACCGTAGAGCGACAAGGCGTGCTCCTGCAGGTCGAAGCCCCGGTCAGCGGCGATGCGGTGCTGGCGCTCCTCGATGTCGGCATCGACGAACTCTTCCACGTGCCCGCAATTGACGCAGACGAGGTGATCGTGGTGCGCTCCCTCGTTGAGCTCGAACACCGCGCGGCCCGCCTCGAAATGGCGGCGCGACAGCAAGCCGGCCTGCTCGAACTGCGTAAGCACGCGGTAAACGGTGGCCAGCCCGACGTCTAGGCGGTCGGCGCTGAGCATGCGGTAGACGTCCTCCGCACTGAGGTGGCGCTCGCCCGACTCGCTGGAATGGCGCTGGAATATCTCCAGGATCTTGAGTCGCGGCGCGGTCGCTTTCAGTCCGCTGTCCTTGAGCTCCGATGAACTGCGGTTCTTTGCCATGCTGCGGCCTCCGGTCTTCTCTGGGGTACAGTGAGAACTACAGTGGGTATCATAGTGGCGTGGTCATTCCGGGCCGCACCAATAATCGTTCATTATTTGACTTGGCTCATGATCCGAACCGCCTTCCTGCTTGGCTTGGCCGCCCTGACCGCAACGCTCGGCGCCTGCACCGCTTCCTACGTGCCCTCCATTCTGCAGCCGTACCGGCCGGATGTGCAGCAGGGCAACATCGTGACCAAGGACATGGTCGAACAACTGCGGCCGGGCATGACCCGCGACCAGGTCCGGTTCCTGCTCGGCACGCCCATGCTGACCGACGTCTTCCACCAGGATCGCTGGGATTACACCTACTACCTGCGCCGCAAGAGCGCTGATCCGCAGATCCGGAAGCTGTCGATCATTTTTGCCGAGGGCAAGCTCGATCGGTTCAACAGCGATGCCATGCCGGCCGAACCGTTGGCCGACTCCCTGATCCTGGGCTCGAAACCATCAAAGCCGGCGCCAGCAGCGGAATCGCCACCGGTTGCCGCGCCAGCACCAGCACCAGCGCCTGCGCCAACGACCGCGCCAGCTCCTGCGCCTACTGCGCCGGCCAGTACCAGCACCAAGACACCTTGATGCGGTCCGCTCCCCGCGCCCTGCCCGGTTTGCGTCGGCGGTTTCCGGGGCCTGCCGGAGCGCAGCCGTGAGAGTAGCGATAGCCGGCAGCAGCGGCCGCATGGGCCGCATGTTGATTGAAGCCGTGCTGGGTAGCCCCGATCTGCAGATAGGGGCCGCGCTCGACCGTCCCGACAGCCCGGAACTGGGCCGTGACTGTGCCGATTTCCTGGGGCGCAGGTCTGGCATTGCCATCACGTCCGACATCGCGGCCATCGGCCATGCGCAGGTCCTTATCGATTTCACCCGCCCCGAGGCCAGCCTCGCGCACCTGGCCGTTTGCGCGCAAAAAGGTGTCGCGGCCGTCATCGGCACCACCGGCTTCGATGCGGAAGGCAAGGCCGCGATAACAACCGCCGCCGTGCACACGGCCATAGTCCTGGCGCCGAACATGAGCATGGGCGTGCAGGCCATGCTGCGCCTGGTGGAGCTGGGTGCGCAGCTGCTCGCCGAGGGCTACGACCTCGAGATCATCGAAACACATCACCGCCATAAGGTCGATGCGCCATCGGGCACGGCCCTGCAACTGGGCGAGGCGGCGGCGCGGGCGCGCGGCCAGGACCTCGAACCGCACGCCGTCTTCGCACGCCACGGCAACATCGGCCCGCGCCCGCCGGGCAGCATCGGCTTTTCCGCGGTGCGCGGCGGCGACATCATCGGGGACCACACCGTCTTGTTTGCCGGTGCCGGCGAGCGCGTCGAGATCACGCACCGCTCATCGAGCCGCGAATCCTATGCCCAGGGGGCCCTGCAGGCTGCGCGCTTCCTCGCGGGCCGCACCACGGGCCTCTACACCATGCGGGACGTGCTGGCAAAGTGAAACGGCGGGCCTGGGCATCAGCGTTCGCCCTGCTGGTTGCGGCAACGCCTCCGGCGCATGCCCAGACCGTGACGGATGACAGCGGCGCCACCGTGCACCTTGCCAGCCCCGCACGGCGCATCGTCAGCCTCTCTCCGGGCATCACGGAACTGCTGTTCAGCGTCGGCGCCGGCGGGCAGATTGTCGGCGTGAGTGCGTATTCCGATTATCCCGCGGCCGCCCGCAGCCTGCCGCAGGTGTCGCGGGCCCAGGGCATCGACCTGGAGCGTATTGCGGCACTGCATCCTGATCTCATCGTCACGTGGGGCAGTGGCTATTCGCCGGCGCTGCTCGATGCGCTGCGCAGCCTCGCCGTACCCGTCTACGTGCTCGAGCCGCGCACCCTCGAGTCGATTGCCCGCTCGATTGAAAACCTGGGGGTGCTGGCTGGAGCGGCAAGCGCGCCGGATGTAGCGCGGCAGTTTCGGGAGCGGCTGTCAGCCCTGCGCGATCGGTACGCCGGGCGCGGCGCCGTACGGATTTTTTACCAGGTGTGGCACAGCCCCCTCATGACCCTCTCCGGCGGCCATATTGCCAGTGAAGTCATGCGCACTTGTGGTGCCCGCAATGTGTTTGAGGACCTTGCACCCCTGGTGGCGACGGTAGATACGGAGGCAGTCGTCGCCAAGCAACCGCAGATCCTGCTTACGGCGGAACCCGGTGGCGTGGATCAGGGCGCGCTCGATGGGTGGAAGCGATTTGCGCAGATACCCGCGGTATCGGCTCACCGGCTCGTCACGCTGGATGCCGACGCGCTCGACCGCGGCAGCGTACGCGTTCTGGATGCCACTCAGGCGCTGTGCGAGATCGTGGAAAGGGCACGAAGCACAGCGCTGCCGGCGGACACCGGCCGCTGAGTAAAAGGGAAGTCCGCCTGACCGGCTGGCACCGCGCGCAGGTGCGCGGAATGAGCCTGCGCCCGTCAGGCGGCGGAATCACCGATGGCAGCTAGACCTTGCGACGGCCGTTGCTGGTCCAGTTGATGATGGGTTCCCACTGATCCAAG
>CAIQGU010000101.1 GCA_903871435.1 uncultured Burkholderiales bacterium
AGCAGATAGCTCGCCGGTGGGCTGCTCGGGCCGCCTGCGAGAGGCGCGGGGCCGCGGCCCACATCGATGCGCACCACCGCCCCGGCATTGTTGGTTTCAACGTGGATACCGCCCTTGCCGGCCGCGGACGGTGGAGTGCCAGCCGGTAACGGGAAAACCGTGACGGCAACCGCGGCAAGCGCCTCCGACGGCCCGGCAGGCTGCGGGTAGAGCGCGTAGGGCAGCGCCTCGCCGGCCCCATTGAAGACGCGCAGGTCCGCCAGGTCTGCTTCGGCCGCGCCGCGATAGACATCGGGCGTGAGCGCAAAGCGCACGAGCGCGGACGTGCCATCGGCCGGGATGGGCGCCTGGTTGGCGTAGTCGCCGGCGCTGTCGCGCACCTGCGCACGGCCCGCCCCCGGCAGCGCGAGCAGGCAGGCAAGGACAGCCGCGTGCCGGCGGGTCATGATCACGATGAGGTTTCTCCTGCAGGCGCCGCCGGCGCAGAGACGCGGCGTGGCGGCACGGGCGCAATGTAGCCGATCACCAGCATCAGCGCGCCGGCGCCGATGAACGAGACGATGCGCTCGATGCCGCCCACATTGGAGAGGTCGACCAGAAACAGCTTGACCACTACCGCGGCCATCAGCGCGGCACCGGTCAGCCACAGCGTGCGCAGACCACGCCGCGCCGCCAGCGCCATGAGCACGAGCGCGCCCAGCGACCAGAACAGGGCCAGGGCCGCCTGGACGACGACCGAGGACCACAGGTCCGCCAGGGCATACGGAACGCCCGTGGCGTGATGCACCGCGCGCAACAGCGCGCCATTGGCACAGATGAACGCCGCGCCGGCGACCAGCATGAGGGACGTCTGGCGCGCAGTGGCGGATAGCCCGGCACCACCGCCGCTTGTGGCGCGCTGCCGGATATGCACGAGGGTGAACAGCGCGAGTGCCAGGGCAATATCCAGGGGGTTGAGCAGGGGGACGTAGGGCAGGGGCGCTGCGGCACCATCGCTGCTCAGGCTGGCCCACAGCGTCCAGAGGACCAGCGCGCCCGCCAGTCCGCCAGCCGCCACCCTCCCGTAGCTATTCGGGTGGCCGGCCACGGGCCAGCGGCGCTGTACCGTGGCAGCATCGAGCAGGCATAGCAGCGCCACGACCACCAGGCCCTGCGAGGCGATGGCCCAGGCGGGCGCGGCGGCAACCGCCTGGGCTACCTGCCAGCTGATCTCCGATGTCAACAGCAGCGCCAGCAGCCATACACCCGCCGGATGCAAGATGCGTTCGATGCGGGGGTCCTGTCCGTCTACACGCCGCAGGACGACGAGATGCAATGCCAGCGCCAGCGGCCAGGCCAGCCAGCCCAGGTAGACGGACGGATGGGACACCTGGAGCGAATCGGCCAGCAGGGCCAGGATCATGACCGGCAGCACCACATAGCCGGTGGCACGGGCCATGGACCAGCGCAGCGGCAGTGCGAGAAAGGTCACGGCTGCTGCACTCACGGTCAAGTACATCAGGCTCAGGTGGACCAAATAGGCAGCACCGATATGAGCATCGATATCGCGCACGCCTCCCGCAGCCCACCAAACGGCAGCCCACAACAGCAGTGCGCCAGCAACCGCCGTCTCGCCCCTGCGCAGCGTGGCGCCGCTTGTGTCCTGCTGTGCCCGGCAGATGGCGGCGGAGCAGAATCCAGCGGCAAGTGCGATCAAGGCGCAGCCCAGATACTCGCTGTTGAGAAACGGCAGGCCTGGCGGCGCGAAGCCGGATGCGCGAGCGCAAGCCACCCCAGCGGCGATCTGCAACAGGTAGCCGGCGGCCCTTGGCCAGGGGCGGTTCTGCCGCAACCCTACCCAGACGATGGCGGCGCCTTCCACCGCCCAGAGAGCCGAAGTGACGCGGCCGTCGAAGGCCAGGGGTATGCACAGCGTGGCAAATCCGCTGCCCAGCGCCAGAAAGCTTTCGATGAGGAGGCGTAACGGCTCGCCCATGCGGCGCCACAGTAGCGTGGCCAGCGCGAGATACATTACCCCCACGACCAACGCGCTCCACGCCAGGCCCAGTGGAATGTCGCGCACGAGGGCCGCCTGCAGGCTGAAGACTGCAATGGGCGCGCCAAACACCAGCGTGGCGTCCACATAGGGCGCAAGGCGGTCGCGCTGCCGGCGGGCAAACAGCAGCGGCAGCGCCACGTACAACAGGAAGAAGCCGATGAGGAAGGGTTCCGTGGTGGCGAGGAATTCGGGCTGGTAGTAGCGCGCACCCCAGAGCAGGCCAATGACGAAGGTGTAGGCAAAGCCCGCGAGATTGAGCGCGCGCCAGGCTTTCTTCCACGCCACCGCGACGATGCCCAGATTGAGCACGAGGTAGTACGAGAAGAGCATCACATGGCTGCCATGCCCGGTCGAGGCCAGCACCGGGGCAAGAAAGCCGCCCGAAACGCCCAGCAGGGCGAGCGCCAGGGAATCCTGCAGGACGGCCAGCACGGCCGAAAGGGCGGCCACCACCACCAGCAGCGCGAAGGCGGGGCCCGCCGGCAGGACGGCATAGAGGCGATAGGCGGCAAAGATGGTCAGGCTGAGCAGGGCAACACCGCCGCCCTGCAGCGTCAGCGCGTAGCCCGCGCGGGTCTGGCGCAGACGCCAGCCGATCGTGAGCAGCGCAAGGGCCGCGGCCGTCACGCCGATCAGGCGCGCCTCCACCGGCAGGTGGCTGTGCTCGTAGGCAAACTTGAGTAGGAAAGCCACGCCCAAGAACAGGATCACGACGCCCGCGCGCACGACGGTGTTGCCGCCCAGCAGCCAGCGCAGCAGGGGATGGGGCGGCGGCGCCATGGCCGGTTCGCGCGCGCGCCGTGCCGGGCCGCTCTCCAGGGCGGCCACGCGCGGCATGTCTGCGGAAAGGGGCGCGGTTGGTGGAAATGGGTCTGCAGGTGCTGCCCGCATCGGCGTGGGTGCCGGTGCTGACGTTCGGGGCGCGAATACCGGTACATCCAGGGGTTGTGGCGGCGAGTAAGGTGGGGGCACCGTTGCGGACACGGCGGCCGGCTCGGCGGTACGCGGGCCGGCCGGTGCGGGTCGCGCCGGTGCCTGCAGGGAATCCTGAACTGCATCGAGGCGGCTTTGCAGAACCGATACCTGCGCCCTGAGCTGGCGCAGCTGCTGCAACAGGCCCCCGGTGGCGCCGCCAATGGCGGCGCCGTAGAGCCACGCGCCCGGATCAAAAAGCACGCCGGCAACGGCGCCGGCCATGAGTCCCAGAAAAAGTCCCATCACCAGCATATTCACTCCCTGATATCCCGGCCCTGGTCCAATTGCGCCTGCCATGGCCCTGCCTGCCCTGCGGCCCGCCGGCCGCGCGCCAGGAAAGCCGCAAAGTCCTCGGCCGGAACAAAGGCGCCACCGGTGGTCCAGAAGAGGTGCGTGGCAGTAGCCGTGCTCGGCTCCTGCACGCCCAGGAAGGCCGCCGCCGCAGATGGCTCGATGCGCACGCCGGCACGGTCGTTCAGGAGCGCGAGCACGCGAAACAATTCCTCGTCGGCCACCGTGAACACGCCCGACACCAAGGGCGCGATGATCTGCGCCACGTCTTCGGAGGCCTGCGCCACTGCCAGGCCATCGGCCTCGGTACGGTTGTCCAGGCCGATGTCGTAGACGTTGATGGGGCCGGCGCCCGCGGCCAGGCGCAGCAGCATGGCGGGTGCCGCACAGGGCTCGGCAAAATAGCAATGCACGGCGTCGCCGAAGACCTGCTTGAGCCCAAAGGTGATGCCGCCCGGCGCGCCGCCCACCCCGCAGGGCAGGTAGACGATGAGCGGATGCGCCCTATCGACGTCCACGCCCCGCTGCACCAGTTGCAACTGCAGCCGCAGCGCCGCCACCGCGTAACCCAGGAAGAGCGCGCGCGAGTTCTCGTCATCCACGAAATAGCTGCGCGGGTCGGCCAGTGCCTCGCGCCGGCCTGCGGCAACGGCTGCCGCGTAGTCCCCCGCATGCTCCACGACGCTGACACCGCAGGAGCGCAGGCGCGCCTTCTTCCAGGCCTTGGCGTCGTGGGACATGTGCACGACAACGCGAAAACCCAGCGCGGCGGCCATGATGCCGACGCTCAGGCCCAGGTTGCCGGTACTGCCCACGGCGATGGTGTGCTGGCCGAAGAACTGGCGCGCCGGCGCTGCCAGCAGGCAGCGTGGATCATCACCGTCGGCCAGCAGGCCGCTGCGCAGCGCGAGCCCCTGCGCGTGCGCCAGCACCTCATGAATGCCGCCGCGGGCCTTGATCGATCCGGCCACCGGCATCGCGTGATCCGCCTTGATCAGTGCGCGGCCAGCAAGGGCAAGGCCCGTGATGGGGGCCGGATCGGCGAGCTCGAGGAGCGGCGATTCGATGAGGCCACCGTCGGGGGCAAGCTCGGGAAAGCACTGTGCCAATGCCGGCGCCCAGTCTCGCAAGAGGCGGTCCGCGGCCAGCATCGCACCGCGATCGACGCCGTGGCTGCGGGCGAGCTCCGCAAGCACCGCCGCTGCCGGCGTCAACGGCGCATTGCGCCACAGAACGGGACGGCGCGCCTGCAACATTGCGAGCAGGTCGGGGTCGATGGCCAGCGTCATGGGCGGTGAGTGAGCAGGGCGCGCTCGTTGCCGGGGCGTGCTTAGGCGTCCGTGGAGCCGCGCATCAGGCGCACTGCAGTGATCGCGCCCACCGCCAGCACCAACACCAGTCCAAAGCCGATGATGGTGGGGACCACCGCCATGCCCGCTGCGCTAGCTGCCGAGTAGGCCCCCACGAACGCGAGCATCACCAGGTTTTCCGAAAAGTTCTGCACCGCCAGGGCGCTGCCGGCGCCGACGCTGTCGTGACCCCGCTCCTGCAGCAGCGCGTTGAGCGGCACCACGAAGAGCCCGCCGCACAGTCCGATGGCGCCCATCACGAGTGCAGCCGCGCCCAAGGTATGCACAAAGGCCATGGCCAGCACGGCAGGGCCCAGCAGCAGTCCACCGATGAGCGCGCGGTTGACCCGGGCGAGCGACACCCAGACACCCGCGATCACCGCGCCGATCACGATGCCCACCGACAGCACGCCCATGAG
Organism: uncultured Burkholderiales bacterium; assembly: GCA_903871435.1. Taxonomy (GTDB): domain Bacteria; phylum Pseudomonadota; class Gammaproteobacteria; order Burkholderiales; family Burkholderiaceae_F; genus GJ-E10. Next base: position 5,073 of record CAIQGU010000101.1, read on the forward strand.
CTTGGCCGGGGTCTGGTTGTCGGTAAGCAGCAATGCCACGGGCACCCAGGCAAACAGCACCAGGCGCAGGGTGGTGCCACTGCCCCAGAACACGCTGGTGCCCAGCAGACTGAAGCGCGCGTCGCCGTCGGCAAATAGTGTGCGCAGCGCCGTCCAGAAACGCCGCAGCATCTGCAGCGGGTTGAAATCCGGGCTGGCGTTTTCGGCGGGCAGGTGCGGGATGAGCAGATTGGCCGCGGTTGCCACCGCGTAGCAGGCGATGACGCCGCCAAAAGCCCAGGGCAGCGAGTGATCGGCCAGCCATCCGCCCAGCAGCACGCCCAGCAAGATGGCCACGATGGTGGATCCTTCCAGCATGCCATTGGCACGCACCAGGCGGGCGGGTTCGAACATCTGGGCCAGGATGCCGTACTTGGCTGGCGAATACATCGTGGCGCCGATGCCGATGAGGCCGTAGGCGAGGAGCGGATTGACGCCCAGCGCCATGCCGATGGCGCCGGCCAGTTTCACGAGGTTGGCCGAGAGCATTACCCGGCTCTTGGAGAAGCCGTCGGCAATGGGACCGGCAAAAGGTGCCAGCGCAATGAACGGCACCACGAAGGCCTCCTGAAGCTTGGGCACCAGGCTTGCGAGACCCTCGCTTTTTGCTACGGCGATGGCCGCGATCAGGACGGCGTTGTCGGCAAGCGCCGAAAGAAATTGCGCCAGCATCAAGGCGCCCATGCCCAGGGACAGGAGTGAAAGGTTCATGGACGGTGGATGCGCCATCGGCGCGTGGGCGGCTTCGGTGGTGCGGGTCATGAAAGCTCCTCGGCAAGCCGCTTGAGGCTCACGTAGTCGATCTTGCCAGTGCCCAGCAGGGGCAGCTCGGCGATGGTCTGCAACTTGCGGGGCACGGCCAGCTCTGGCACGCCCAGGGCGCGTGCCGCTTCGGCCAGGCGCTCACGGGTGAGCGTCGCGTCGGTGGTGAAGAGGACGATGGCTTCGCCGCGCGCGCCATCGGTCTGCGTGGACGCGCCATGCGCCAGACCCGGGCTGGCGGCAATGGCAAGCTTTTCGACCACTTCCAGGGACACCATCTCGCCGGCAATCTTGGCAAAGCGCTTGAGGCGGCCCACGATGGACAGGAAGCCGTCGGCGTCGATGTCGACGATGTCACCCGTTTCATACCAGCCGGCCCCCGCATCCGACATTGGCGGCTGCAGGCGGCCCGGCGCATCGAAACGGTAATAACCCGACATCAGGTTGGGGCCCCGCACGTGCAGCATGCCACCGCGCTCGATGCCGGGTATGGGAATGAGGCGATGTTCGATGGACGGCAGGAGCTGCCCCACGGTTCCCGTGCGGTAGGCCATGGGCGTGTTGACCGCAAGCACCGGCGCCGTTTCGGTGGCGCCATAGCCCTCCAGGATGCGGATGCCGAATTTCTCGAACCACAGGCTGCGCACAGCCTCGGACAGCTTCTCGGCCCCGGCCACGACATAGCGGAGGCGGAAAAAATCATAGGGGTGGGCGAATTTGGCGTAATTGGCCAGGAAAGTGCTGGTGCCAAACATGACGCTGCAATTGCGGTCGTAGGCTACCTCGGGGATGACCCGGTAGTGCAGCGGCGAGGGGTACAGGAAGAGATTCATGCCCGTAAGGATGGGGAGCAAGGCGCCGCCGGTGAGGCCAAAGGAGTGGAAGATGGGCAGCGCGTTGAGCACCTTGTCTTCGACGGAAAAGTCGATCACCGCGCGGATCTGCGCAATGTTCGACAGCAGGGCGTGATGCGACAGCACCACGCCCTTGGGCTTGCCTTCGGACCCCGAGGTGAACAGCACGACCGCCGGGTGGCGCGGGTCGCGGTCGGCCTCGACGGCATCGGGAAACGCCAGTGCGCCCAGCACCCAGAGCTTGTCCCAGAGGGTGATTTGCGGACGCAAGTCTTCAAGGTAAAGCACGCGGATCCCGGCAAGGCCGGCAACGTCCGCCTCGAGCCTGGCCTGGGCAATGAAGGCGCGCGAAGCAAACACGGTGCGGATGGCGGCCGCCGTGCAGGCGTCGCGCATGCCCGCCGCCCCCGACTTGTAGTTGATCATGGCCGGCACGCGTCCCACCGCGCCCGTTCCCAACAGCATGCAGACGGTGGCGGCAAGGTTAGGCATGAGGATGCCAACGCATTCGCCGGTCTCGGTGTTGCGGGCGACGATGCGTCCCAGACCCAGCGCCATCTTGAGAAGATCGCCGTAGGAATATTCGACCTGGTTGAGG
>CAIQGU010000102.1 GCA_903871435.1 uncultured Burkholderiales bacterium
CGCTGGCCTATGGGCTCCATCGCGCCGCCGGGCGCCGGCGCGAGGAACCAGCCCGGTGTGATGGTCTGCGGCACGCGAGTGGCTTCCACCACCCGGACCGTGCGCCGCGGCTTGATCGTTGAAAAGTACGCCGCAGCCGCGCGCGCATCGTCGGGCGTCAGGGCCTTGGCGACCGCCGTCATCGCGGTCTGCGGTACCCGTTGCGGCAATGACGACCGGCGTGCGCCGCTGCGCAGGTCGGCCAGCTGTTGCAGGATGTAGCCATAGGGCAAGCCGGCGAGCCGGGCATTCTCCGGGCCGCCCGATCCGTCGGCGCGGTGGCAGAAACCGCATGCGTAGACCTCCGGCGGACGGCCGTGCGCCACCACCGCCGGCAGCGGAGGATGTTCTTCCGGATGCCAGTCCACCGCCTCGTAAGGATTTTTCAGCTGCGTGCTCAGGTAAGTGACGCTGCTGCCGGGGACCTGGACCGGTCGTGCTTCTTCCGCAGGTGCCGCGTGCTCGGCCTGGGGCACGGGATATGCCCACGGCGGGGGTTCGCCGGCGGCGGCCACTGTAGTTGTCCCGGCCGCCGCACTTGCGCTCGCGCCCGCGAGCGCCAGCAGAACGACCAGGAATTGCCTCGATTTGACTGCCACCCGCGCTGCTGCCTGCATGGAACGGCCTCCGCCTGAATTGCGCGCGATGATAGACGTCCGCGACGCGTGGGTGCGACAACGCACCGATGAACCTGCCCGCACCGGTGTATTGCTGTGTTTTGCGGCCCGGGCTGCACGGACGCTGCATCGGTAAGGCAGCGCTCACGGGCGGCAGGTTCGCGCAACGAGTGGAGTCATCCGTCATGTACGCACGACTTGCGGGGCGCTGTCTGCTGGCCCTCTTGCCCCTGGCCTGTGCATCTTCCTTTGCCCAGGAGGCCTTCACCCGCCAGGCCGCCAATGTGCGCGCTGGCCCGGATCGCAGCTATCCGCTGGTTGCGGAACTGGGCCCCGGCGCACCGCTGCGGGTGATGGGTTGCCTGGAGGACTGGTCTTGGTGCGACGTTGCCTTCGACGATAGCCGCGGCTGGGTCTATGGGCCCTTCCTGCTCTACGCGGTTCCTGGCGACCGGGTGTCGCTGTACACCTACGGCCCCAGCCTCGGGATCGCCATCGTCGGATTTTCTCTGGGCGGGTACTGGGATGACCACTATCGGCAGCGCCCCTGGTATGGCGGCCGCGCCGACTGGGAACGGCGCTCGCCACCGCCGCACCACGCACCCGCGGGTTTACCGCCGCATGCCGCATACACCCCGGGTATGCACCCGGACCGCGGTGAGGCGCGCCCGCCGGGCCGGTCGTCAGGCAATGGTCCGCCCCGTGGTGAGCAACACGCACCGGCTCCGGCTGCGCAGGGTGCGGTCACGCACGATGACACGCGGGGCGGTGCCAGTCATGCAGGTGCCCAGCCTCAGCGCGAGGCGCCGCGCCCGATGCAGCACGCTCCCTTGCAGCAGCAGGTACCGATGCAACAGCATGAGGGCCAGCCCCAGCGCCCACCCGCACAGCAGCATGAGGCCCCACAGCAGCGCCCACCTGCGCAGCAGCAGCACGAGCCCGCGCAGCAGCGCCCGCCCATGCAGCAGCACCAGCCCGAGCCGCAGCGCGAGCCGCCGCAGCAACACGCGCCTGCCCAAGGTCGCGAGTCCGGCGCTCAGCGTGGACCCGAGCGCGGCGGTGGAGAAAAGGGCGGCGGCGAGCCCGAACGCGAGCGCCGCTAGCTCCCTTCGTCAGTCAGTTCGCCAGCGCGGTGGGGAAGGGCTCTTGCTGCGTGATGCAGTGGATATTGCCGCCGCCGTACAGCAGGTCGCGGGTGGCTACCTGGACGATTTTCCGCTGCGGGTAGATCTCGCGGAAAATGCCGTACACCGCATGATCGTATTCAGGTGAGCCGAACCAGGGCAGCACGATGCCGCCGTTGGCTGTGTAGTAGTTCACGTGCGACAGCCCCAGGCGCCCGCCGGTCTGGTCAATGTAGCTGGCGGGCAACTGCGGTATGTCGATGATCTCCAGCGAGCGTCCGCGCGCATCGCGCGCGCCGCGCAGGATCTCGCGGTTCTCCTGCAGTACCGCATAATTTGCGTCGTGCGGATCGTCGCAGTGCAGCGCAACCACCTGGCCCGGTGCCGTGAAGGCCGCCACCATGTCGACGTGCCCGTCGGTCACATCATCCACGGGGCCGCCCTTCAACCAGATGATCACCTCGACGCCCAGGTAATCACGCAGGTTCTTCTCGATATCGGCGCGGCTCAGGCCCGGATTGCGGTTCGGATTGAGCAGGCATTCCTCCGTCGTCAGCAAGGTACCCTCGCCGTCGACGTGAAACGATCCGCCCTCCAGGATGAACGGCGCGGGCACGCGCTCGACAGTCTCTTGCGCCAACACCGCGGACGCTGCTTCACGATCCTTGCTGCAGGGCGTGCGCCCGCCCCAGCCGTTGAAATCCCAGTCGATGCCCAGCAAGCCAGAGCCGCCGTCCACCACGAAGGTGGGGCCGTTGTCGCGGAACCAGCCGTCGTCGATGGGCACGGCGCGCACTTCCACGCCCGGTCCGCACATGCTGCGGGCCAGCGGTACGTCAACGGCATTGGCCAGCATCACCACCGGTTCGAACTGCGATATGGCGCGCGCCACATTGGCATGCACGACGCGCGTTGCTTCATGCCGGCCGTTATAGGTGGGAACGTAGGTGGGCCAGGCCATCCAGCACCGCCGGTGCGGATGCCATTCGGCGGGCATGTGATAACCGCGGGATTTGGGTGTTGTCATGAGCGCGCAGTCAGGCAGGTTGCTGGCGCGGCCGTGCGGCCGCGGTGAAGGGGCGCAGCATAGATCATGACTCGCTAACGCACCACAGCCCGGACTGCGCCTTGCCTGCCATGCATCAAGGCCCGCGAAGCCTACTTTTTGCCGACCTCATTGCCGATAACGCCGCCGACAACAGCGCCACCCACCGTGCCGATACCACTGCCGCCGGTCAAAACCGCGCCGGCCACGGCACCGGTGCCGGCGCCTACCGCGGTATCGGTGTCCCGATGGGACATATTGCTGCAAGCGCAAAGACAAACCAGAGTAACGGTGGCACAGCCAAGGCTCAGCGCGTATCTCACGTCATACTCCCGGAATCATCGAGCTGATAGCGTGCGCGGAATCAAAGCGGGCGTCGGGGCGCTGGGACACGCTGCGGGGTCACTTGCCAGCACACTTTGCGCGATCGCGTTACCTATGGATCCTGCCGTTTTCTCAGCGCCTCGCGCTCATCTCGACAAGCTTGGTGATGGTGTTGATGTTCCTTGCGGTGCCCAGCTGAACCGCAGGAATTTGCAGCTTCGACTGCCCCATGCCCTGCGGGTAGTACACGTAGATTTCCCGTTGCCCCACGCCGGTTTCTTCGTCCGCCTGGCCACGCACGCCGTCCAGGAAAGTGGCGGGTGGCATGTCGTTGAGGAAGAATGCGTAGACCTGCCGGGGATCGTTTTCCTTGAAGGGGTTGCCCGCCAATACCGACTGCAACTCGGGCGCGGTTCGCATGAACACGCCCATCGGTTTGCCGGCGTATTCAAGCAGGCGCTTCTCCAGCCGCGCTTGCGCCGCTGACGGCGTAAGGCTGCTGTCGAAAACGACGTTTCCGCTGGCGATGTACGTCTCTATCCGGCTGAAGCCCAACTCTGTGCACATGGCCTTCAGCTCGGCCATGGGAAGCTTGCCGGTCCCACCCACGTTTACAGCCCGAAGCAGCGCGATGTAGCGTGTCATGTTTGAACCGGCATTGGGGGCAGTGGTTCACTCTTTCAAAAGTTTGCCTGAGAGAACCGCGGCTTGGGGTAAATCCATAATTCCACGCGCAATTCGCGCCAAGCTGGCTGAAACCAGCTCCGGGCGCAGAGCCCCGGGTCCCGCCGGTTGACGGTCGCGCAGTCCCCGCGATGCTTTACCGTACCAATACGCCGGACCGCTGGTATCGTTCCTTCATGACCCGTGTCTGCAATTGCCTGGTTCTTCTAACCACGTTGGCCGCGACTGCCGTCGTCCCGGCGGCCGCGGGCGATGCGCCGCCGTACCGCCGCCTGCTCGTCGAGGTGCGCGACACGCCACCGCAACGCGCCGGCGGCATCCGCCATGGCGCCGACGGTTCCTACAGCGTATCCACCGGCGCTGGCGATACCGATGAGCGGGCTAAC
>CAIQGU010000103.1 GCA_903871435.1 uncultured Burkholderiales bacterium
AATGCCGCGGAAATCCTGCCCGAACTGGTGCGCCGCGCGCGGGCCGGGTCGATCCGGCCCGACATGGTCACGGACCAGACTTCGGCGCATGATCTGATCAATGGCTACCTGCCCGCGGGCTGGAGCGTCGAGCGCTGGCGCATGGCGCAACAGGATCCCGCACAGCATGCCGCGCTGACACAGGCTGCAGCGCAAAGCTGCGCAGTGCACGTGCAGGCCATGCTCGACTTCCAATCCCTGGGTGTGCCTACCTTCGACTACGGCAACAATATCCGCCAGGTCGCGCTCGACCATGGCGTCACCGACGCCTTCGCCTTCCCGGGCTTCGTTCCGGCGTATATCCGGCCGCTTTTTTGCCGCGGCAAAGGTCCGTTTCGCTGGGTAGCGCTGTCGGGTGATCCCGAGGACATCCGCCGCACCGATCGCAAGATGAAGGAACTCTTCCCCGACGACAAGCACCTGCACCGCTGGCTCGACATGGCCGGCGAGCGCATCGCCTTCCAGGGACTGCCGGCGCGCATCTGCTGGATCGGCTTGGGTGAGCGCCATCGCGCGGGACTGGCCTTCAACGAGATGGTGCGCAGCGGTGAGCTCAAGGCGCCCATCGTCATCGGCCGCGATCATCTCGATTCGGGTTCCGTGGCTTCCCCGAACCGTGAAACCGAAGCGATGCTCGACGGCTCCGACGCGGTTTCCGATTGGCCCCTGCTGAACGCGCTCCTCAATACCGCGGGCGGCGCAACGTGGGTATCGCTGCACCACGGCGGTGGCGTCGGCATGGGTTTTTCCCAGCACTCGGGCGTGGTGATCGTGTGCGATGGCACGGACGACGCGGCGGCGCGCCTGGAGCGCGTGCTCTGGAACGATCCCGGAACCGGTGTGATGCGACACGCCGATGCCGGCTATGCCGATGCCATGGCGGCGGCCGGCGAGCAGGGCCTGAACCTGCCGATGGTGCGGCGCTAATGGACGGCGTGCTCAACCTGGAACCCGGGTCGCTGACCCTGGCGCAGTTGCGCGGCATGCATGCCGGCACGGTGCGCCTGCAATTGCCGGAGGCACCGCGCCGGGCCATACGCGCCAGCTCGGACTTGGTGCAGCGGGTGGCCGTGGGTGCGGCGCCCGTGTACGGGATCAATACCGGGTTTGGCAAGCTTGCCGACAAACGCATCGATGACAGCGCCCTGGACGCGCTACAGCTCAATCTCATCCGCTCGCACAGCGCCGGCGTGGGCGAACCATTGGCCCCGCCCATCGTTCGCCTGATGCTGGCGATCAAGGCGGCGAGCCTGGCGCGGGGCTATTCGGGCGTGCGCGAAGCGCTCATCGACGCGCTGCTTGCGGCCTATAACGCGGGTGCGCTGCCCTATGTGCCGGCCCAAGGGTCCGTTGGCGCTTCCGGCGACCTTGCGCCCCTCGCCCACATGACCCTGGCGCTCATCGGCGAGGGAGAACTGCTGCAGGATGGACTGCGAGTGCCGGCCGCCGCCGGACTGGCGCGGCACGGGCTCGCCCCGCTGCGTTTGCTCGCCAAGGAGGGTCTGGCGCTTATCAACGGCACACAGACATCCACGGCGCTGGCGCTGCATGCCCTCTTTTCGTTTGCGCCGGTGCTCGAATCGGCGCTGGTCATCGGTGCTCTCACCGTGGATGCCGCACGCGGCAGCGACGGACCGTTCGATCCGCGCATCCATGCGCTGCGCGGGCAGCCCGGCCAGATCGACGTGGCAGCGGTTTATCGCGCCTTGCTGGCCGGCAGCGCCATTCGCCAGTCGCACCTGACCGGGGATGACCGGGTCCAGGATCCGTATTGCCTGCGCTGCCAGCCACAGGTGGTCGGCGCCTGCCTGGATCAGCTGCGGCACGCGGCGCGTGTCCTGCTGCGCGAAGCCAATGCCGTGACCGACAATCCACTCGTTTTTGCCGACGATGCGGAGCTGGTCTCTGGCGGCAATTTCCACGCCGAACCGGTTGCGCTCACCGCAGACGCCATGGCCGTTGCCATTGCCGAGGTTGGCGCGATCTCCGAACGGCGCATTGCCATGCTCATCGACGCCAGCGTTTCGCGCCTGCCGCCATTTCTGAGCGCGGACGCCGGCCTCAACAGCGGATTCATGATCGCGCACGTCACGGCGGCGTCACTGGCCAGCGAGAACAAATCGCTGGCCCACCCCGCCAGTGTCGACAGCCTGCCCACGTCCGCCAACCAGGAGGATCACGTGTCCATGGCAACTTTTGCGGCGCGCCGCCTGCAGCGGCTTATCGACAACACCGCGTATATTCTCGGCATAGAATATCTGGCGGCGGCTCAGGCTCTGGAATTTCTACGGCCCATGCACAGTTCCGGCGCGCTGGAACAGGCGCACGCGCTGCTGCGCCGGTCCTGTCCCGCCATGAACCACGATCGCTACCTCGCGCCGGACATTGAGCACGCCGCTGCCCTGGTGCGGGATGGTTCGGTAGCCGCGGTACTGGGGTCTCTGCCGGGCCTTCCCCGCCTTTGGGAGCCCGCCTGAGGGATCCCAAAGGGGACTTGAACTTCCGGTGCCCGCCCGCATCTAACGCCCGTAACGCGGTTTTTGGTTGGGGGGCCTGCCATCCGGCCGGCTCCGCCTAAAAAAGGATATCTGCTGACATGAAACTGCTTGCCAGTGTAGTTTTCTCGCTTGCCGTCCTGGGCCTTGCTCCGCTGGCGCATGCGGACGATCCCAGCCTGCACGAGGTGTATCAGGCTATCCATGCCGGCCACGTGAACGAGGCGCAGTCCATGATGACCCGCGTCCTCAAAGACCACCCGGAAAGCGCCAAGGCCCACTATGTGGAAGCCGAGGTCCTGGTGCGCATGGACCGCGCCGACGAGGCCCAGATCGAACTCGATCACGCGGAACGGCTTGCTCCCGGACTGCCGTTTGCCACGGCTGAAGCGCAGCGCAGCCTGCGCGGGCTCATCGCCGAACGCGGGCGCGTGCGCTCGGGCAGCGTTGAGCGCAGTTCCACGATGTCCAGCGAGGCGCCGGCGTCGCCGTCCATTCCCTGGGGTCCCATCCTCATCGTGGGTGGCGTTGGCCTGTTGCTGTTCATGTTCTTCCGTGCGCGCCGGCAGGCCGTGGTCATGGGTCCGGCGGGCGCGCCCGGCATGGGCCCGGTTGGCACTCCCTACGGCGGCGCGCCCTACGGCGGCGCGCCATATGGTGGAGCGCCCGGCATCGGTTCGGGCATCGTGGGCGGCTTGGCGACGGGCGCTGCGCTGGGTGCCGGCCTGGTGGCGGGCGAAGCAATTGCCCATGAATTCATCGGCAATCACGACCGCGGTGGCAACGACCTTGCCGAAGGCAGCGGTTCGCGCATCGCGTCCGATGATGGTGGCGGCAGGGACTTCGGCGTAAGCGACGGCGGTTCGTGGGACAGCGGTTCCAGCGATATCGGCGACAGCGGCGGCGGTGGCGGCGGCGACTGGGGCTAACCCGCGGCGCTGGCCATCCACAGCGCAAATTGCAATTGTTGTTCCGTGTCGAGGCGCAGGCCGAATTTGGTCCTGCGCCACAGCACGTCTTCCGCGGTCAACGCCCATTCGTGCGCAATGAAATGGCGCGCTTCAATTTCGTAAAGGCCGCCACCAAAGTGCTGTCCTAGCCCGGCGGCATCGCGGGCTTCGCCCAGGATGCCGCTGGCCCGGCTGCCGTGCCGGTTGAATAACCCCAGAACATGTTCCGCGGGCAGGAAGTTCGCCTGCGCAAGTAGCGCGGCCTGGGCGTCAGCAGCGTCGACACCCTGCAGATCGCCGCCGGGTAAAGCCGTATGCGCGGTCCATGCCGGGCCCATTTTGGGAAACACCGGCCGCAGCATGTCGAGCACTTGTTCCGCCAGGTGCCGGAAGGTGGTCAGTTTGCCGCCCAGCACCGACAGTAACGGTGCCGCCTCTGCACCCTCGGATGGCCGGGCGTTTGCCAGGTCCAGTACGTAGTCGCGGGTAACGGCTGAGGGGTTTTCCTGCGCATCATCGACCAGGGCCCGCACGCCCGCGTAGGAGTACACGACGTCGGCTGAGGTGAGCGAGCAACGCAGTTGCCGGTTCACGGCCTGCAAAAGGTAGGAAACTTCCTCTTCGGAAATGACGACTGCGTCGGGCGGACCGGAGTAGTCCACGTCGGTGGTGCCGATCATGGCGTAACCGGGCTCGTATGGCGTGACGAATACGACCCGCCGGTCGGTGTTTTGCAGGAGAAATCCGTGATCGCCGCTCCAGAAGCGGCGCACCACCAGATGGCTGCCCTTGATGAGCCGGATGCGGCCCGCAGCAGGGGGTAATGGAACCTGGGCATTGGGCTGCGCAAGCGCCGGAGCAGGGGTCGGCGCGCGGGTCGGCGCGTGGGTCGGTGCATGAGGTCCGGCCGCCAACCGCCCTGCAAGGGCATCGACCCATGGCCCGGCGGCATTGACCAGTGCGCGCGCAGCCACCAGCGTATTGGCGCCCGACTGCTGGTCGCGCATTTGCACCTGCCAGAACCCGCCCCGGCAGTGCGCTGATATCACTTCGTGGCGCGTAAGAATGCGAGCGCCCAGTTCGCGCGCCCCCAGGGCGTTGTGCACGACGAGGCGCGCATCATCGGTACGGCAGTCGGCGTACACAAAACCGCGCCGGATTTGCGGCTGCACGGCATTGCCTTCGGGTACCCTGTCCAGCCAAATTGCACGCGAGGCGGGCAGCCGCTCGCGCTGTGCAAGGTGGTCGTAGAGGAACAGGCCCAGCCGCAACATCCATGCCGGACGCATCTGCGGCACGTGCGGCAGCACGAGCAGCAGCGGCTGCACCAGATGTGGCGCGATACGCAGCAGCGTTTCGCGCTCACGCAGGGCCGCGCGCACCATGCGCAACTCGCCATGTTCCAGATACCGCAGACCACCATGGATGAGGCGGCTGCTGCGCGAGGACGTGCCCTGCGCGAGGTCGTCCTTCTCGCACAGGACCACGCTGAGGCCACGGCCGGCGGCGTCGCGCGCGATTCCCGTACCGTTTATGCCGCCGCCAACTACGAGGAGATCCACGGTGGATATCGCCGTGGGTCCGGCGGCGTGTCCTGCAAGTGCGTCTTTGGTAGGGCCAGGAGTTGAGATCATGGGGACTGTGGGTGCCACGGCAATGCGCGCCTGCGCGGCGCCGTGTCAGCGGCGCATCCAACTATCGTGCCACCGTTTTGCATAGGCATTTTTGTCAAACAGACAGCGTTTTTAGGTCGGCGGGACGCTTTGCGCCCGTAACGGCCGAATCCTGCGCTAAAATAGCGGCCGTTCTGTCTTCAGTCGGTAATGTTTTGTGTGGTGAAGTCTTGGTGCAGCGATCTTGGTGCGGCGGTCTTGTTTACCGCAGCAACAGATAACGCAGCATCGAGTATCGCCGTTCAACATTACCGGGGCAGCAGCATGAGTGTCCGGCCAATTCGAATGAACTCAAAAAAGGCGGACCGAGATTTCCTGGGGGTATAGCTCAGTTGGTAGAGCAGCGGACTCTTAATCCGTAGGTCGTAGGTTCGACTCCTACTGCCCCCACCATGATTCCAGCGCGGCAAAAGCGGGCGGCGAAAGTGCCGCCCCCGCTGTTTTTGCCTTAGCCGCGGCCCACCGCAACTTGGCCAAGCTTGTTGCGAACCAATTGCTTGCCGGTGAGCGCCGCCGCGATAGCCTGATACGCCGCGCTCTTGAAACGCGCCTTTTCCGCGGCCGGCAGACCCTTGTCATAGCCCTTGGCGCTGCAAAGCGCGCGCACCAGATCGGCCTGTGCCATGGGCTGCGTCAGGATTTTTCGGGCGAGCTTGAGCATTTCGCCGCGCTCGAACCATTTGCGCCGGGCACCTCCCTTGGACGCGGCGCTGGCCCCCGCGCCGCGGCCGCTGCGGCCGGAACGCTGCAGGACACCGATGGCGGCATCGGATCCGCTATCGAGCGTAAGGCGGATGATCTGGGTGTTCACCTCGTTGAGCTGCTTGAGCAAAGACTCACGGGTCTGGAGCAAGGCAAGTATCTGATTGGACGTCATGATGGTTCTTCTACAGGGGAGAAACACTCTGGACAATAGCAAAGTTCTTCTGTGTCACCGCTCGGAGTAAACGGCTCACCAGAGGGAGACGGTATTCTGAGTCGCTTGGCCTAATGGAAATAAGCGATGCTGTCTGCGATACCGGCCTTGCCGTGCAGTCGCTGGCCGCTGGTCTCTCCGAAGGAAAATCCGCCAGGAAAGAAGTGCTGACGCCGCTGAGAAATTCTCACTTCGATATCGTTTGTGTTTATGCGATATTTCGGCGGTCGACACGCTTGTCCTGTTCTCATGCCCGTCCTGTTTTGTCCTGTTTCTGTAGGGATTTGTCTTATTCCCCGCGGCGAGGCTGTGCCACAAGACGAAATGCCGGGCGTCACCCACGGCCAAGGCGCCCGCCCGAGCACAATCGCTTTATGCGAAATTTCAATAAGGCCCCGCACGTGCGCTGCACAAAATGACACGCATTTCGTGATAGCGTTCCGCCTCGGCTAAATCCAGTAATTCGGAACAATCGTTCCGCGCCCGCAAACCCTGCGCTTGCCGGTGCCAGCCACAAGAAAGAGGAGCGGTGCGTATGCGGGTTCGCTACTTGCTGACCAGGTCGTCGGCACTCGTTGCGTTGTTTCTCGGTGCATGCGCGGTTGGTCCGGATTTCCAGCGACCGGACGCCGCGCACGGCGGCACCTATGTCGAGTCGCCCGTCCCGGAAAAACTGGGGGGAGGGGCCGATGGCGCGGTCACGGCGCAAAACGTGCGGATCGGCAACGACCTTGCCGGCGACTGGTGGACGCTCTATCGCTCCGATGCGCTCAATCAGTTTGTCACCCAGGCCCTGAGCGGCAACGCCACGCTGGCGGGCGCCTCGGCGGCCCTGCGGCAGGCGCAGGAAAATCTGGCCGCCAGCCGCGGCAGCCTGTTCCCGTCTGTCAATGCAAATGCCCTGGCCGAGCGGGAGCGCGCCTCGGGGGCGGCAATTGGGCTCAATACGCCGGGCAACGCCTTTTCCCTGTACAACGCGGGCGTCAGTGTCTCCTATACGCTCGACCTCTTTGGTGGCGTCCGGCGGCAGATCGAAGCGGCCCAGGCCCAGGTCGACTACGAGGAAAACGAATACCGCGCCACGCAGCTCGCCCTGACGGCCAATATCGTCACCTCGGTGATCCGCGAGGCGCAGCTGCGTGAGCAGATCCAGGCGCTGCGCGAAGTCGAAAAACTGCAGCGGTCCGGGCTCGTGATCGTGGACCGGCGGTTTTCGCTGGGCGCGGTTACCCGTACCGATGTGCTCAACCAACGCACCGCGCTCGCGCAAACCATAGCCGCCATTTCGCCCCTGGAAAAGCAGCGTGCCCAGGTACGCCACCAGCTGGCCACGTACGCGGGCAAGGCGCCCTCGGAGGTGGACCTGGCGGCCTTTGACGTTGCGCATCTGGAACTGCCGGTGGACGTACCTGTCAGTGTTCCCAGCGATCTCGTTCACCAGCGTCCGGACATTCTCGCCGCGGAGTCGCTCCTGCATGCCGCCAGTGCGCAGGTGGGTGTCGCCACCGCCAACCTGTATCCGCAGATCACGCTGGGTGGCAGCTATGGCTCCGAGGCCCTGTCGACCAGCAGCCTGTTCAAGCCGGCGTCGGCCACCTGGGGTCTCACGGGCAACATTGCCCAGCCCATTTTCCGCGGTGGCACCTTGCGTGCCCAACGGCGCGCAGCGATCGCGGCGTACGACCAGTCGGCGGCTGCCTATCGCCAGACGGTACTCACGGCGTTCCAGAACGTCGCCGACGCGCTGCGGTCGCTCGAAATCGATGCACAGGCGCTTGCTGCCCAGTCCGACGCCTACGTGCAGGCGAAGGCAGCGGCCGACCTGGCACAGCGGCAGTTCGACACCGGCGCCGCCAGCTACCTGAGCCTGCTCACTGCGCAGCAGCAGTTCCAGCAGGCTGCGGTGAACGTCGTCCAGGCCCGGGCTGACCGCCTTGCCGACACGGCCGCGCTGTTCCAAGCGCTGGGCGGCGGCTGGTGGAATTCCGGGACCGCATTGTCTGTGCCCAAGCCGGTTGCTGTGAACAACTGATTCAAACCCTCGGTCCATCCGTCAGGAAAACAGGTTCAAAGAGATAGATGCAATGGCAAATTCCACACTGAGTTCCGATCCCTCGAAGCCGCGTCCGCGGTACTGGCTGCGCATCGTCCTGGTCGTGCTGGGGGCTATTTTGCTCATCGGCGCCGTCATCGGCTTGAAGGTGATCTTCGTCATGAACAAGATCGCCTCGTTCAAGCCGCCGGCGCCGCCCATGGTCAGCACGGCGAAGGCCGAACTGCTCGAATGGCGCGATCAGATCGACACGGTAGGCAGTCTGCGAGCCTGGCGTGGCGCAGATCTCAGCACCGAGGCCGCCGGTCTGGCGCGTGCGGTCCGCATCCAGTCGGGCCAGAGCGTGGCTGCCGGCCAGGTGCTGGTGGAACTGAACGCCGACTCCGAACGCGCGCAACTGCAGGCGCTGCAGGCCGCGGCCGACCTTTCCCGCACCGTCCTGGCGCGGGACAAGGAACAGCTGGCGGCGAGCGCCGTGAGCCAGGCGACGATCGATGCCGACGAGGCAGACCTCAAGAACAAGGCCGCGCAGGTCGAACAGGAGCGGGCGCTGGTCGAAAAGAAGGTGATCCGGGCGCCCTTTGCCGGCCGCGCGGGAATCATCACCGTGATGCCGGGCCAGTACCTGAACACCGGCGACAAGATCGTCACGCTCCAGTCCGTCGACACCGTCTACGTGGATTTCAACGTTCCGCAGCGCGAGTTGTCGCGCGTGGCGCTGGGCGCGGAAGTCAACCTGTCGGTCGATGCATGGCCGGGCCGCGCATTCGCGGGCAAGGTAACGGCTATCAGCTCGGCGGTCGACGCGGGTACGCGCAATGTGCTGGTCGAAGCCACGGTGAAAAATCCCAAGCACGAACTGGTGCCCGGCATGTTCGCCAAGGTGGGCCTGCTGGTGGGCACCAAGGCCAAGCTGGTCACCATTCCGCAAGCCGCCGTTGCTTTCAATCCCTATGGCGCCACCGTTTTCGTGGTTGACCAGGGCAAGGACGACAAGGGCGCCGCCGCGCTCACCGCCAAGCAGGTCTTCATCACCACGGGCGCAACCCGCGGTGATCAGGTTGCCGTGACCAAGGGCCTCAGCGTGGGCGATGTGATCGTCACCAGCGGCCAGCTCAAGCTCAAGAACGGTTCGCCGCTGCAGGTCGACGACAAGGTCCAGCCTCCCAACGACCCGAACCCGACCCCGCAGGAACATTGATTTCGTCCCGCATACCGAGTTGACCGGACTTCCATGAAGATTACCGACCTGTTCATCCGGCGGCCCGTACTGGCCGCCGTCATCAGCCTGCTCATATTGGTGCTGGGCCTGAAGGCCTTGTTTGGCCTGCCGGTCAACCAGTACCCCAAAACGCAGAATGCGGTGGTCACCATCAGCACCACGTATTTCGGTGCCGACGCCGAAACCGTCGCCGGCTTCATCACGCAGCCACTCGAGGCCGCCATCGCGCAGGCGCAGGGCATCGATTACCTTTCTTCCAACAGCCTGAACGGCGCCTCGGTCATCACCGCAACACTGCGGCTCAATTACGA
>CAIQGU010000104.1 GCA_903871435.1 uncultured Burkholderiales bacterium
CTGCTCTGCCCCCGGCAGCGCAGGCGCCCCCAGATGCGCCTGATGCCACCGTATCACGCAGCGCGGAGGCGGCACCCGCTGCAGCGCCGGTGGCGCCAAGCCGTGTCGAAGCCCCGCCTCCGCCCCCGCCGCCGCCTGCCGAGAATGGAGACATTGCCCGCAGCTACAATGCCAAATTGTCCGCGGCCGTGCAGGCGGCATTTGTTGTTCCGTCGGTCGCCAGAAATATGGGTTTTCGCGGGCGCGCCCGCGTCGAGTTCGGTCTGCGCGATGGTGTCGTCTCGGCCCTGCGTGTGGTCCAGAGCAGCGGTTTGTCTGCGGTCGACAAGGCGGCCCTGGCCGCTGTGCAGAATGCCGCGTTCCCGGCGCCGCCGCCATCTTTGCAAGGCAAGGACGGGGTTTATCAGATCTGGGTGGCGTGCTACTGATTGCTGCCGGCCTGGCGGGACCCCATGCGTCCCGATTCGGCATCATGCAAGGCCGCCAGTTCGGGGTCGAGGCTGCTCCAGCTGATGCGCCGACCGACCCAGGCATAGATGGCTTGCAACAAGGGGTTGGCATGCTGGCAGAAATTATCGAGCGGAATCAGCGTGTGACCGACCGCGACTTTGGCGTTGTAGCCCGTTTGCCCGCTTTCGATACCTTCCAGACCGAAGTCGATGGCGGCCTGGACAGCGGCTTCCCATAGCCGGAAATAGAGCATCCAGTCGCGGGGCCGCTGATAGTCGATGCCAATGAACTTGTTCACGAGAATCGGCCCTTCGATGTAGACCATCATGAAGGCGACAGGTTGACGCTCTAAGGTTTCCCTGAGCACGATGAAGCGGACCATCGGCAAGGCGGCCATCGCGCGAAAAAAATCGGGAGTCAGCCTCTCGAAGCGGGTCGTCGCATGCTCATAGGTTTGCCAGAACAGGCCGAACAGGACAGCCAGCTGGTCGGCGTCGGGCGCCGCCACGACGCTACAGTCAATGGCGACAGCTGCATGACTGATGCGCAGCCGCCGTTTCAGCTTTTGCCGGCGGCTGGGCTTCATCGCCTTCAGATAGGCGTCGACACCGCCTGCCGGAAGGGCGACGTAAGTGGCAGGAAAGCTCACGACACGAAACAGGCCAAGCCGTGGCGCCAGCTTCCCGATGACATCGGCAAAGCGGTGGGGGAGATCCTTCCACACCCGCATGGGTGCACCGAGTGCGCGTGACCTGGCCCGCGCGGCCTGGTCCAGTACGAGCAGCACGGCCTCGACCTCCGGCTCGCCGAGCGAAGGATCCATGCCGATCCAGCCGCGATCGGCGCATGGTGAGCCGACAAACAAGGTGCGCTGATGCAGCAGTGCCGGAAACAGTTTTCCGAGCGGCCGCAAGAGCGGCACGAGGGGAGGCGGGACAAACATCTCCAGCGGTACCTCCATCAGAAAACACGGCGCGAGCGCGCGCGCCCGGCCGTCGGCGTCGTGCACCTGGGCGTAACTGAACGTGAACTGGTCTTCAAGGCCGCTCTGCTCAAGTGCTTCGTACCACCATCGCCCTTCCAGTGGCGCAGGGAAACCCGACTGCCAAAGGGTGGCGTCGCAAGCGGCGGCGGTGTCATGCCAGGTCACGACAAAACGCACGGGTTCGTGTGCCATCCTGCTCAGTTCTCCGGAATGGAGAACGCGGCACCCAGCATGATGAAGACCAGACCGAGCCAATGCCGTCGGCTCGGACGCTCTTTCAGCAGCACACGGGCAGCCAGCGCGACCGCGACATAACTCAGCGCGCTCAGGGGATACGCCAATGTGACATCGAGCGACTTCAAGGCGCGTGTGTACGCGCCGATCTCGAAAGCGAACAGCGCCACCCCCGCTGCGAGCCAGTAATGTCCCTGAGGGCGGGGTGCGTTGGCGCTTCGCTTCAGGCACACCTGCGCCACGCCTTCGAGACCGGCCGCCAGCACAATGAGCAGCACGCCGGGTGCGTAGCGCGGATTGATCACGCTCTCGAGTGCCTTCACCCCCATGGCAAGGACGGTGGCTTCGCTCATGAAGCAGCCCCTGGTCCACGCGGCGGCGAGGAGACCAGCGCGACGCCAAAAAGAATCAATCCAATGCTGAGCCCGCTGCGCCAACCGAAGGCTTCGTGCAGCCAGACGACGGATAAGGCGGCGACGCCGACATAGCTGAGCGAAGTCATCGCCTGGGCGCGGCTCAGCTCATGGTGCTTCAGCACGCTCAGCCAGAGCAGCAGCTGCGTCAACAGCATCGCCAGCAGAAACCAGCTGAGAGGCAAGGAC
The DNA here is from genome assembly GCA_903871435.1 of uncultured Burkholderiales bacterium. Taxonomy (GTDB): domain Bacteria; phylum Pseudomonadota; class Gammaproteobacteria; order Burkholderiales; family Burkholderiaceae_F; genus GJ-E10. Next base: position 2,272 of record CAIQGU010000104.1, read on the forward strand.
ACGGCGGCAGCAATCAGGATGCGCGGATCGTTGCTTTCCGGCAGGGACACGGCGACCTGCTTCCAGATGATCTGGCCTAAGGAGTCGAGTCCGATGGTCGCGACCAGTGCCCAGGGCAGGGCGGCACCGGATTGGCGGCGGCAGCGGGGTTCGGCGCGGCGCGCGGCGCGGTCACGGCGTCGTGGCCGGGCATGAGGCCAAAGGGCTGGATGGGTCAAAGGCAAGAGTCGATGCGATGGAAAGGGGCGGGAACAGGCCGAAGTGTACGGCGCTATCGAGCTCACCCGGCAGGCATTGTACGAGCCAAGTTCTGCAAAATCCTGCGGGACCGCTGTATCGTGTTGGTTTTCGGCGCGCACGGACCCGCTTTGCCGCACTTGTCAGGATGGCTCGGAACCTTATGACCACTGCTTTGATCGGGACGCTCCCGGACGGTCCGCTGGACCTGGTCGGGGATGTCCACGGCGAATTTGATGCCCTGATGTCGCTCGTACGGGCCTTGGGCTATGACGAGGATGGCAGGCATCCGCGCGGACGCACCCTGGTTTTCGTGGGCGATCTGTGCGACCGGGGCCCGGACAGTCCAGCCGTCACTGACTGGGTACGCCGACGCCACGAAGCGGGTTCCGTGCGGGCCGTGCTCGGCAACCACGAGCTCAATCTCCTGCGCGGTCTGCACAAGGACGGCAACGACTGGTTCTACGGCAAGCTTACGAGCGAGGGCCGCCGCTATGGCGAGTTTCGCATGCTGGCGGGCGAACACCAGGCCGAGGTGCTGGCATTCTACGACCGGCTCCCTCTGGCGCTCGAGCGGCCCGATCTGCGTGTCGTCCATGCCGCCTGGCATACCGCGTCGATCAACAAGCTGCGCGCGGCGCATGGACCGGTCAGCGCCGAATACAGGCGACTCGAA
>CAIQGU010000105.1 GCA_903871435.1 uncultured Burkholderiales bacterium
AAAAAGAGCACCGGAGCTTTTGAACGAGCGGGCGAGCGAGCCAGCCAGGCCACATGGAGCGGGAGACGGGGATCGAACCCGCGACCTCAACCTTGGCAAGGTTGCGCTCTACCAACTGAGCTACTCCCGCAGAGCCCGCGATTATAACGAGACGGTGAATCCTGTCAAAGGCCGTCGTTTCCCGGGGGCTCGTCGGGGGCGGCACCGGGCGCCGACAGGTGGGGCCAGGCCAGTCGCAGGTAGAGGAGCATGGAATAGATGGTCAGGAAGGCTGCCGCGTAGATAAGGAGCGTTCCCAGAGTTACCACGGGTATGACGCCAAATAGCGGGTCGTGGAACAGCAACACGGGGATGGCCACCATCTGGACGATGGTCTTGAACTTGCCCACCCAGTTGACCGCCACGTTCTGGGAGGCGCCGATCTGGGCCATCCATTCCCGAAGGGCCGAAACGGTGATCTCCCGGCCGATGATCACCAGCGCCACCAGAGCGTTCACGCGCCCCAGTTCCAGCAGGACGATCAGTGCGGCGGAAACCATGAGCTTGTCGGCGACCGGGTCGAGAAAGGCGCCCAGGCGGCTCGTCATGCGGAATTTGCGGGCGAAATAGCCGTCGAAGGCGTCGGTGATGGCGGCAACCGTGAACAAGACGCAGGCCAGGACGTTCTTGTGTTCCGGGCGGATCCAGTCGTCAGGGACATAGTAGATGGCGACCAGGATCGGGATCATCACGATCCGCGCCCAGGTCAGAACCATGGGAAGACTCAAGAGCCTGCTACGCATTACCTGTCCCGGATGATTGCATGATTGTCTGCGCCGCCCGGATGATCGCATCCCGATCAAGAGTGTCCATTTGCAGGACCTGGGCTTCAGCGGCCCGGCGGTAAAGGGCGTCCCCGCCCCGGCGATAAGCCGGATCATAGTGGGTGCTGCACATGGCGCCTGCCAGGGCCGCCCAGTCGCGCCCTGTTATCCATTGCCGCCACTGCGCAACCGTCGCCCGGCCATGCAGGGGCAGAAAATAGTCCATACGCCGGTCCAGCGCCTCGGGGTTGCCGTAGATGTCCGCGTAGCGCTCCAACAGATGCGCGACACGGGCGGGTAGGGGCGCGGCAATGCGCAGGCACGGCGCATCCACCAGGGTCTCGAACAGGCCAGCCGGGATGCTGAGCCGGCCAATACGCCGGCTTTCGGATTCCACGTACACCGGCCGGCTTGCATCGAAATTTCGCAATGCATTCCAGATCTGGGTTTCGAAGGATTTCTGGCCGGGTTGATTATCGCTTCCAGGGGCAGGCTCGCCGCCCTCGTCCTGCAGGGCAGCAGCCGTTCCGCCCAGAACGGAGCCGCGATGGCGCGCTAGGCCCTCCAGGTTCAGCACTTGCGCGCCCGCGGCCTGCAGTGCCTCCAGTAGCGCCGTCTTGCCGCTGCCCGTGGGTCCGTGCAGCACGCGGAACTGCAGGCGCTGGGGCAGTTCTGCCAGGTCGGCCACCACGCGGCGGCGAAAGGCCTTGTAGCCGCCCTCCAGCTGCCGGGCGCCCCAGCCGATCTGATTCAGCACCAGGGTCATGGCGCCGCTGCGCTGTCCACCCCGCCAGCAGTAGATGAGCGGCTTCCAGTGCTTGGGGTGGTCAGCCAGGCTGCTCTCCAGATGCGCCGCAATGTTGCGCGCAACCAGTGCGGCACCCAGCTTGCGGGCGGCAAATGGGGACAACTGCGCATACAGGGTGCCCACCTGGGCGCGTTGGTCGTTGTCGAGCACAGGAAGATTGATCGCGCCAGGGATGTGATCCTCGGCAAACTCGGCAGGAGAGCGGGTATCGATGAGCGCGTCGAACTGGGCCAGGTCGTCGACGGTGGCACGCATGGCGGGGGGGCGGGAGGTGGCTATCGCGGCGGGAATGGCGTCGGTCATGGGCGGGGTGACCGTTTACGAGGTTTGCGCGGGGGCGGGGGCGGGCTGGGTATTAGATCGCCATCGTCATCGCCATCGCGCTCGGGCGAGTCGGACGCGGCGACTTCTTCGGTTGACGGCGCTTGGGAAACAGCCGTTGGGGAACCCGCCTTCGCGGCCTCTTGCGAGGCCGCTTCGGCGGGCAGGCCCGCGTCACTTGTATCGACGGCAGACTTGTCCTCCGAAGCGGCCTCACCAGAGGCCGCGAAGGAGGAGTTATGTAACAAACCATGTATCTGCTGGGCGATGCGCATCGAGAAACCATCAACCTGGGCAATGTCTTCCACCGATGCACCCATCAGGCCGCGCATGCCGCCAAACCTTGTGAGCAGGCGCTGGCGCCGCTTGGGTCCTATGCCTTCGATATCCTCCAGCGACGAGGTATTGCGAGTGCGGGCACGCCGCGCGCGCATGCCGGTGATGGCAAAGCGGTGTGCCTCGTCGCGGATCTGGGCCACGAGCATGAGGGCGATGGAATCGGCCGCCAGCTTGAGCGGGGGGCGGCCATCGGCAAACACCAGCGTCTCCAGGCCGACCTTGCGCCCCTCGCCCTTGGCAACGCCCACCAACAGTCCGGGGTCGAGGCCAAACTCCTCGAACACCTGGCGCGCCATCTCCACCTGGCCGGCACCGCCGTCGATGAGCACCAGGCCGGGCAGCACGCCCTCGCCACGGGCCACGGCGGCGTAACGGCGTGTGAGCACCTGGCGCATCGCGCCGTAGTCGTCACCGCCGACCACGCCCTCGATGTTGAAGCGGCGGTACTCGGCGTTGCGCATGTCGTGGTGCGCGTAGACCACGCAGGAGGCCTGCGTGGCCTCGCCCGCGGTATGGCTGATGTCGAAGCACTCGATGCGCAGCGCGTCGGCGTCCTCGATCTCCATTCCCAGGGCTTCGATCAGCGCGCGGGTACGCGCCTGCTGCGAGCCCTGTTCGGAGCGGCGCCGTGCCAGTGCCAAGCGTGCGTTGTCCAGCGCCATCTCGAGCCAGCGGCGCTCCTGCGGGTTGAGACGTTTGTCCGTGGGACCCAGCACGCGCGTCTTGCTCTGCTTGCCCGCCAGGAGCGCGCGCAGTTCGTCAGGGTCGACGGCGACGTTCACCAGCACCAGCGGCGGGCAGACGCTGTCGATGTAGTGCTGCGACAGGAAAGCCTCCACGACCTGGGAGATGTCGGCCTGTGCATCGCCGCTGCCCGACATTTGGCTGGGGAAATACGCCTTGTCACCCAGATGACGGCCGCCGCGCACCATCGCGAGGTTCACGCAGGCATGCCCCTCGTCGAACACCGCGGCGATCACGTCGGCATCGGTATCGGAGCCGGCGGTTTCCACTGACTGCTGGTGCAATACCCGCGTGAGCGAACCCAGCTGGTCGCGCAGCACGGCGGCCTGCTCGAAGTCGAGGGCGGCCGATGCCGCGAGCATGCGCTGCTCGATCTCGCGGGTGATATCGTTTGCGCCGCCGCGCAGGAAGCGCAGCGCCGCATCCACGGACTGCGCGTAGACGTCCGGCTCGATGAGCCCGACACAGGGCGCCGTGCACAGGCGGATCTGGTGCAGCAGGCAGGGGCGCGAACGGTTGCGAAACACGTTGTCGTCGCAGGTGCGCAGCTGAAAGACCTTCTGCAATATCTGCATGCTGTCGCGCACCGCCCAGGAGCTGGGAAAGGGACCGAAATAACGGGCCTTGCGGTCGGTGCCGCCACGGTAGAACGACATGCGCGGAAACGCGTGCGCGCTGAACTTCAGGTAGGGGTACGACTTGTCGTCGCGAAACAGGATGTTGTAGCGCGGCGCCAGCGACTTGATGAGGTTGTTCTCGAGCAGCAGCGCATCGCTTTCCGAGGCGGTGACGGTGGTCTCGATGGCGGCGATCTTCGACACCATGAGCGCGATGCGCGGCCCCTGCACCCGGCCGAAATACGAGGAGACGCGCTTGCGCAGGTCGACGGCCTTGCCCACGTAGAGCACGGTGCCCGAGGCATCGAGCATGCGGTACACGCCGGGGCGGTGCGGCAGGCGCTGGACGAAAGCCTTGGGATCGAAGGGTGCTGGGTTGCTATCGGCCATTATTTAGCGAGCCTGGGGGCAAGCCCGGGTGGCTGGCGGCTCGCGATTGGAGGTCCTGCAGCGCCGCGCGATAGCGCGCGGTCTGCAGCACGGCCGCGGGCGCCTCGGCGCCGGTGCGCGGTACGAGGCGGGCCAGGCGTTCATCAAAGGCCGGTGTGCGGCGCCATTGCAGGTGCGCGAGCACGTCGTCAGCAGCGCTGCTGTCGTTGCACACTAATACGAAGTCACAGCCCGCGGCCAGCGCGGCATGGGCCGAGGCCACCACATTGCCGGCCACGCGCGCGCCGGCCATGCAAAGATCGTCGCTGAAGATGGCCCCGGTAAAGCCCAGCCGCTCGCGCAGGACCTCCTGCAGCCAGCGCGCGGAGAACCCGGCGGGCTGCGCATCAACCGCGGGATACACCACGTGCGCGGGCATGACGGCATCGAGGCCGATACCCAGGCTTGCATAGGGCGCGGCGTCGGTGCGCAAAATTTCCTCGAGGGTGCGCTCGTCCTCGGGCACGGCCACGTGCGAGTCGGCGGTGGCCCAGCCGTGGCCCGGGAAATGCTTGCCGCAATTGCTCATGCCGGCGAGCGCGAGTCCATAGCCTACCTGGTTGGCCAGCACCGTCACCACCCGGGGATCTGCATGAAATGCGCGGTCGCCGATCACGCCGCTGCGGCCCCAGTCAAGATCCAGCACCGGCGTGAAGGATAGATCCACACCCTGGGCGCGCAGCTCGGCGCCGAGCACGAAGCCCGCGGCCAGCGCTATCCGGCAGGCGTCGAGAACGTCCTCGTCCCAGCGCTGCCCCAGCGCTGCCAT
>CAIQGU010000106.1 GCA_903871435.1 uncultured Burkholderiales bacterium
AGATCGTCACTGTTGCCGAGCATCATAGCTGCGCCCCTGAGCGCCGTCACTCGGTAAGATGCCCGACTGTGCCGTACCCATTCCCCTGCAGCAGGTGCTTGCCGCGGCCGCTGGCAAAACATTTCTCAAAAATCCATGTCTCCCGAAACTGACACCGCATTGCTGATCATCGACATGCAGCGCGATTTCTGCGACCCGCGTGGGTACGCGGGCCAGGCGGGGATGGATATCGCGGTGTTGCGCCGTCCGATACCCGTGATCCGCATGCTGCGCGACGCCGCGCGCGGGCTCGGCATCCTCGTCATCTACACGCGCGAAGGCCATCGTGCCGACGGCAGCGACTGCCATCCGGAAAAGCTGCGGCGCTCGCAAAACGCGGGCGCGCGCATCGGCAGCAGCGGCCCCCTGGGCCGACTGCTGATCCGTGGCGAAACGGGGCACGACATGATCGATGAATTGCAGCCGGCGCCGGGTGAACCCGTCGTCGACAAGCCGGGCTATGGCGCGTTCTACCAGACGGACCTGGAACTGTTGCTGCGCAGCCGGGGCGTGCGCCAGCTCGTGCTTACCGGTGTTACCACGGATGTCTGCGTCCATTCCACACTGCGCGAGGCGGTGGACCGCGGCTTTGCCTGCAGCACCGTGGCCGACGGCTGCGCGGCTGCCGATCCCCAACTGCACGCCGCGGCGCTGCGGATGATCGATGGCGAGGGCGGGATTTTTGGCCGCGTGGTCGATAGCGCAACGATTCAGCACGAATGGGCCGCGCTCCGGCCCGGCAAGCCCTCGCTTGCAGCGCCATGATGCCGGCTGACGCAAAAGCCACACCGCCGCCCGTGCATATCGCCGGGCGCGACAGGTTTCAGGCCGCGGCGCCGCGCGTTGCGGATCTTCCGGGCCCCCGTCCATGGCCGGTAGTGGGTAATACCTTGCAGCTGCGCCGCGGTGCTGCGCACGCCACGATGGAAACCTGGGCGCGGCGTTACGGACCCCTCTTCCGGCTGCGCTTTGGACCCTACCGTGCGGTGGGCGTTGCCGAACCCGGCATCATCGATCAATTGCTGCGGCACCGGCCCGTGGAAGTGAGCCGCTCGCCACGCATTGCCAAGGTGATAAACGAGACGGGATTTGCGGGCGTCTTTACCGCCGAAGGCGAGGCCTGGCGGCGCCAGCGACGCCTGGTCATGCGCGCGCTCACGCCGGAGATCATCCGTACTTTCTTCCCTGTGATCGGCACGGTGACCGAGCGGCTGCAGGCGCGCTGGCGCGCCCAGACCGGACGCGGCGAACGCCCGGATGTGCTGCGTGATCTCAAATGCTATTCCATCGATGTCACCACCTGGCTCACCATGGGTCTGGATATCGACACTCTGCGGCAGGAGACGAGCAGCCTGCAGGCCGATGTGGAAACCTGGTTCCAGACCGTCGGCCGGCGGCTGCCGCAGATCGTGCCGTATTGGCATGTGCTGCGCCTGCCCGCCGACCGGCGCAGCGATGCCGCCATTGCGCGCCTGCATGCCACGGTGGACGAGCTCATCGCCGGCGCCCGCCGGGAAATGGCGCAACAGCCGCAATTGCGCCAGAGCCCGCGCAACATTCTCCAGGCCTTGGTGGCGGCACGCGATGAACCCGGCTCCGAGTTCACCGACCAGGACGTGCATGGCAATGTCGGCGTCATGCTGTTTGCCGGCGAAGACACAACCGCCAACACCATGGCATGGCTGCTCTACCACCTTGCCGGTGAAGCAGCCGCGCGCGTGACCGCGCGGGCGCAGGTCGATGCCGTTCTGGGTGGCCACCTCCCCGCGGATCTGTCCCAACTCGAGGGCCTGGACTACATAGAGGCCGCAGCCATCGAATCCATGCGCCTGAAGCCCATCGCGCCCGTGCAGGGCATGCGTGCCAACGTCGACCTCGATCTGGCGGGCCTGCTGGTGCCGCGTGATCACCTGCTCTTTCTGTTGCCACGTGTTTGCGCAACCCAGGAATCGCGCTTCCCCGAGGCCGAACGATTCCTGCCGCAGCGCTGGCTGCGGGATGACGATGGCACCGAGACCAACGACCGCCGCAGCATGTTCCCTTTCGGTGGCGGTCAACGATACTGTCCCGGCCGCTACCTGGCGATGGTGGAAATCAAGATGGTGACGGCCATGGTGCTGGCCGGTTTCGATCTGCGCGTGAACGAGCGGGCCGAGCCGCGCGTCGACCCTGTAAGCGAGAATTTCGGCTTCACCATGGCGCCCGGCGCGCTGCCCCTGCATTTCTCGCTGCGATCCTGAACGTTTGCTGAATATCGCCTGAACATTGCCTGAACCGTGCCGTGCCCGGTGCGGTGGGTTCAGTTGTGGTTCATGCTGCAGCGGCACAGTAGCCCCGTGTTCACTTTCGCTCACGCTCACACGGAGGCTTCCATGTCGCAATCTGCCCTGTTCAATGTTCCCGCCGCGGACCGCGCTGCTGCTCCCACCGCCTTGTTTCGCATCCTGCCCTGGATCTTCGTGTGCCTGGGTTGCCTGGCACCGCTGGTGCTGGTCATCGCCGCTACCCTTGGTAGCGATAGCGCCGCGGTACGCGCGCAAATGATCGTCCAGGGCGCCGAAATGCTGGCCCTCTCGCTGATGTTCACGGTGGTGCTGAGCCTGCTCTACGCGCTGGGCGAGCGCGAGGCAGCTTTCGTAACCGCATCTGGCCCGAAGACGCTGCACGGGATTACTACCGCATAACCTGCCTTCGCTCCCTTCGGGAGCTACGGCAGGCGGGCCTGCCTAAGCTGATCATCACGGTGTCATTGGACGGGCCCGCCCGCCGTAGCTCGCCAAAGGCGAGCGAAGGAGGGATTCACGCCGCAATTCATCGGTTCTCCGCTTTTCCTATCGCGTATTTTTTGATCCTGAAAACGGGGTTTTCCGCGGCCAGAACGGACGCGTGGAAGCTCGTTTTTCGCCTCTGCCTACAAACACCGGAACGGCTCCCGATTGGGTCTGGACCGGGTGGGTAGCGCTGGCGCGAGATTTCATTTCGGGATGCGTCTTTGAAGAACTTGCGGGCGCTGCTGCGCCAGCTCCGGAACGGGTACTGGGGGTTTGCCGTCGTCATGGCAATGACGCTGGCCGCCCTGGTGTTTGTTCGGACCTATGAGGAGCGCCGGGTTGCCGCCGATTTCCAGACCGAGGCCGTCGAGCGCATCGACCGCTTCGAGGGCACCCTGGACCATGCGCTGGACCGCCTCACCGCTGTCGGGGCCTATCTTGATGCCTCCGGCAACCTGGACCGCGCCCGTTTTGCGCGTCTCACCCGTTCATTTCTCGAAAAGGGTTCGCCCATCAAGGCGCTGGAATGGGTGCCGCGCGTAAGCGAGGTGCAGCGCGCCGCGTACATGACCACCGCGCGCCGCGATGGATTTGCCAGTTTCGACTTTACCGAGCGCAACTCCCAGGGGGTCTTGACCCCCGCAGGCCGCCGCCCGGAATACTTCCCGGTCTTCTTCGTGGAGCCCTACGTAGGCAACGAGAAAGCCCTGGGCTACGACATCATGTCCAGCGATGCGCGCCGCCAGACGCTGGTGCAGGCCGCAATGAACGGCCAGTCCTACGCCACGGGCCGGATCAATCTGGTCCAGGGCGGGTCCGACGACTACGCCATACTGGTCGCGCGGCCGGTCTATGAGGGAGGCATTATCCCGGCCGATCCCGGGCAACGGCTGGCGCGCATCACCGGCTATGTGATGGGTGCCTTCAATATCAGCAATATCGTCGCGGCCAGCGAAATCGACGGTGCGCCCGTGGTGCATCTGGCACTCTTCGACAACGATGCCCCCAAGGGATCGCGCGCACTCTTTCCGCGATCCGACATCGATTCCATTGAGTCCCTGCCGGCGGGCCTGCAGGTAGCGGAGAACCTGCGATTTGCCGGCCGTTCCTGGACGCTGGTGGCCACGCCAGGCACCGGCATGTTCGTTCCCAACCGCAGCGCCAGTCTATCCATCCTGGTGCTGGGCTTGCTCCTCGCCGTGCTCACTACGGCGTACTTGCGCCAGACGCATCTGCGCCAGTCTGCCATCAGGCGCGCCATAGAAATCAGCACCCGCGACCTGCAAATGGAGCGCAACTTCAGCAACGCCGTTTTCAGTTCGGCGGGCGCCATCATCCTGGTGATGGACCGGAACGCGCGGGTCGTACGGTTCAATACGGCGGCGGAAACCTTTACCGGAATTTCCTTTTCGGATATCCAGGACCAGCCCTTTGCCTGGCTGCGCTTCCTGCCGGAGGACCAGCGTAACAGTGCGCGCGAAGCCTTTGCACAGTTCCTTGGCGGCCATGCGCCGGACCGTTTCCAGAGCTCCTGGATCAATAAGGCCGGCAAGACCTGCACCATCGACTGGTCCAATTCCGCGATGGTGGACGACAACGGCGAACCCCAGTACCTCGTGGCCATCGGCGTGGACATCACGCACCAGAAGCTGCTCGAGAAGGAGGGGCGCCAGCAGGAAGAATGGTTGCGTACGATCATCGATCACCTGGGCGAAGGCGTCTACACCCTCGATCAGAACGGCCAACTCTCCTACATCAACGGCCAGGCCGAGAAAATGCTCGGCTGGACCTTTGAGGAGATGAAGGGCCATAGCGTGCACGAACTGGTCCACCACCATCGCCGTGATGGTTCGCCCCTGCCGGCTGCCGAATGCCCCATCTACGCGGCCATGCATTCCTGCGAGATCTATCGCTCCAATGACGAGGTTTTCTTCCACAAGAATGGCACGCCGCTGCCGGTCAAGGTCAGCGGCGCACCGCTGATGCGCGCCGGTGAGCGCATCGGATCCGTGGTCATGTTCTCTGACATGCGCACGCAGATGCTGCTGCAGCAGCGCCTGGTCGAGGCCAAGGAATCGGCCGAGCAGGCGGCACGGCTCAAGTCCGATTTCCTGTCCACCATGAGCCATGAGATCCGCACGCCCCTCAACGGCGTGATGGGAATGGCCGACATGCTCTTCGACACCCGGCTCGACGACAGCCAGGTGGAATACGTGCGCATCATCAAGACCTCCGCCGATGCGCTGCGCGCCATCATCGATGACATCCTCGATTTTTCCAAGATCGAGGCGGGGCGCCTCGAGCTTGAATGCACGGATTTCTCCCTGCGCAAGGTTGTCCAGAACAGCATCGACATTCTCGCCTCCAAGGCCCGCGAGTCCGGTGTCGCGCTCGAGAGCAACATTGAGCCGCTGCTGCCCGATCATTTCAACGGCGACCCTGTACGCATCCGCCAGGTGCTGCTCAATTTCCTGTCCAACGCCATCAAGTTCAGCCGCAACGGTGAAATCCGCGTGCGCGCCGAGTCCGCGCCCTGCGCGCCGTCCGCCGAGCCGCGCATCGGCGTGCGCCTGAGCGTGCGCGACACCGGTATCGGCATTTCCGAAGAAGCGCAAGCGCGCCTGTTCCAGTCGTTCAGCCAGGCCGATAGCTCCACGACGCGCCGGTTTGGTGGAACCGGGCTTGGCCTGGCCATCTGCCGCCGCCTGGTCGAAGCCATGGGTGGCGAGATCGGCGTGCAAAGCGCGCCCGGCAAGGGATCGACGTTCTGGATCTGCATCCCGCTGCGGCCGGGCAAGGCGCCCATCGCGGCCGAATTGGCGCTCGCGCCGGTTCCAGGGGCACTGGCACTGGCTCCCAAGGCTCTTGCGGCGCAGCAGGTTGCGGCGGTGCAGGCCCTCAAGCCCTTGCTGCTGGCCGAGGACAATGCCATCAACCAGCGCGTGGCCACGCTGATACTCAACAAGCTCGGCTACCAGGTCGACGTGGTTGAAAATGGTGCCGAGGCGGTACGCGCGGCCGCCAGCGGGAGCTACGCGGTCGTGCTGATGGATTGCCAGATGCCCGAGATGGACGGCTTCGAGGCAACTGCCGCCATACGAAGCGCCGAACGCGGCAGCGGCCGCCACCTGCCTATCGTGGCCATGACGGCAAACGCGATTGAGGGCGATCGCGAGCGCTGCATTGCCGCCGGGATGGACGACTACATACCTAAGCCGATCAATGCGGATCGCCTGCGCGATGTCCTCGCCATCTGGGCGGCGCTCCCGGGAACACAGACCGATGCGGGTGCGGCCTCTGGCGAAGCCGCAGCAGCCCCATCCGGGCCGCTGGTGCCGGCCGTGGACATGATGCGGCTCAACGATCTTTTCGAGGGCGACCGCGATGCCATCGTCGAACTGCTGGTGGTGTTTCGCGAGTCGATGAAGAACATGCAGGGGCGCATCGCGGGCGAGCTCTCCGCGCACGGCGACAAGGTCGCCGATATGGCCCATGAAGTACGGGGCATGTCCGGCAATCTCGGCGCCCAACGTCTGGCCGAGCTTGCCACCGAATGCGAAATTGCCGCCAACGCCGGTGACTGGGGCAAGGTCGACGCAATCAGTCCAACGCTGGACCACGAGATCGGCCGCGTGCTCGCGTTCGTCGAGGACTACATCAACGCCTGATGCGCGCCGCCGCCTGGCAGGCTCAAGGCCGGCTAGGCCAGCGGCAATTGCCGGCCGTGTCCGTATCAGTGCCGGGAGGCGCTTCGCGCACGCTCGGCGTTTTGTTCGTCCAGCCAGGTCTTGAGCGGCGCGAAGTAATCGATGATCGCGCTGGCATCCATGCGATCTTCACCCGTCATCGATCGCAGCGCTTCCTGCCAGGGCCGGCTTTCTCCCAGTGCCAGCATGGTGCGCAGCTTCTCTCCGGCCGCCTTGTTGCCATAAATGGAGCAACGGTGCAGCGGGCCGGTATAGCCTGCCGCCTTGCACAGCGAGCGGTGGAACTGGAACTGCAGGATATCGGCCAGGAAGTAGCGCGCATACGGCGTATTGCTGGCCACGTGGTACTTCGCTCCAGCGTCGAACCCTCCGGGTTGTCCCGGTGCCGGCCGTGCGATGCCCT
>CAIQGU010000107.1 GCA_903871435.1 uncultured Burkholderiales bacterium
CCACGACAATCCGGATGTGCGGCTTGGCATCGCGCTGGTGGGCTCGTCCGAGACCTGGCTGCGGATGAGCAACGGCGGCAAGCGCGGCCAGTATGCGCAGCTCCGCCGGCGGTTCGAAACGCATGTGTTCCGCAAGACGCCGCTGGCCGGGGACGTGAACGCGCTGCTGGATGCTGAGGGCATCCTCGACAACGATGTGCGCCGGCTGCTGCGGACCGAGGCGGCGCGGGTCGGCGCGCTGGGCGAGATGAAGTTCGTGCTGCGCGATGCGCGGTATGTCGCCGTCGGCGCGGGCCGGACGGACGTGACGACCGAGGACGTGAAGCTCGCGAGCCGCCAGCGCCAGATGGAGGCCGCGGCATGAGCGGCCTCAATCACCCCGCAGAGATCCGTGCGGCCGCGCGGGCAAGCGGCTGCCCCGTTGTGGACCTGTTCAGCGACGAGGAGGTCGAGACGGCGATCGGCACGATCATCGCGGCGATGGTGCGCACCGGATGGCGCGTCGTGCCGCCGGGTGGCGCGCTGTTGAGCCGCGATCTGGTTCTCGACATCGCCGGTGCCGCGTTCGCGCGGCACGGCATCGCATCCAACGGGAGGAACTGAACGATGGCCAAGCCGAAGAAGGTGAAGGCGGCGGCGGCACAGGGTGTGCTGCAAAGCCGTGATGAGGTAATCGACGCGATTGCCAAAATCGGCCGCGCGATCCGGGAACGCTCCCGGATCGAGGCCGCGATGGGAGACGAGCTGGCCAGCACCAAGGCACTGTTTGAGAAGCTGGCGGCCCCGCATGCCGAGCGCATCATGGAACTGTCTGCCGGCGTGCAGGCCTGGTGCGAGGCGCACCGGGACGAGCTGACGCAGGGCGGCAAGGTCAAGACCGCCGACTTGCCGACCGGGACCGTGAAGTGGCGCACCACGCCGCCCTCCGTCTCCGTCAAGGGCGCGGATGCGGTGATGGCCCTGCTGATCGATCGCGGCCTGGATCGCTTCGTCCGCACCAAGCAGGAGGTGAACAAGGAGGCGATCCTCAACGAGCCGGACGAGGTCGCCGCCGTGCCCGGCATCACGATCCAGCAGCGCGAGGAGTTCGTGATCGAGCCGTTCGAGGCCGAGCTCTCCGAGGTGGCGGCATGAGCTACCTAGATGAAATCGCAAAGGTTGATGGATCTCCGATCCAGTTGAGAGCGGTCAAGGCTGAGCTGCTGCTTGAGAAAGCGGCCGACTTTCTTGGAGCAACCATCAGCGATCTCCTTCATTCGATCTGTGTCGTCCGCGATGGTGTGCCGGACGAAACGACGATGGAGCCCGATGACGCCGATCTGATCGCCAAGATGCGTGCCGATCACGCGGAGATCGAGGCATTCCTGCACGAGCCGGACGAGAAACCGGACGGCGAGGCGGCGCCATGAGCGCCGTTCTCGGCAGCCCGCGCCGGCCGCGCTGGGTGCGGCGCACGCTGCGCCGGATGTTCTGGCCGGCGGAGATGGCGGTGATCGTCCTGCTCTGCCTCGCTGCGGTGGAGCTGCTGATGGCGGTGCTGCCATGACCGGCATCGCACGGACCTATGTCTATCAGGCGCGCGAGCGGCGTTCGGAGAACGTCGCGGCGGCGCTCAACCACCACCAGGTCAAATGGCTCAACGAAGTCCTCGGCGATGCCGAGAAGTCCGGCCGGCTGACCGACTGGGAGCGGGATTTCATCTATTCGCTGTGGGACCGGTTCGGCCGATACGGCGCGGCCACCACGATCAGCGATGCGCAGTGGACCGTCCTTCGCCGCCTGGAGGAGAAAATCCATGCAGCCGGATAAACGACGCCCCGCCCAGGGCCGGCTGCCGATCACCGACGCGCGGCGCCGGCTGATCGCCACCTGTCAGATTGGCCGCAAGGCGCTCGGCCTGGATGACGACACCTGGCAGGCGCTGATGCAGCGTATCACCGGCCACACCAGCCGCACGCTGTGATCCGATGCACAGCTCGAGCGTGTGGTGGCCGAGCTCAAACGCCTGGGGTTCAAGCCGGCGCCCGGTCGCGGCGCCACCAAGCCGCTGAGCAAGAGCACCAAAATCCGCGCGATCTGGGCGGTGTGGACCGAACTCCGCCCGCATCTGGATCAGGCGGACGACACCACCTTGCGCGCCTTCGTACGCCGCCAGACCAAGACGGCGGCGCTGCCGGAGGGCATCGCGGCGCCGGAGTTCCTGGACGACGCGCAGGCCAACCGCGTGCTCGATGGCCTCAAGGGCTGGCGGAACAACGTGCTGCGCGGCGAGGCCCGGGCATGAGCTCGCCGCTCGATATCCCGCTCTCGCCGGACGATCGGGCGCTGCTGATGCGCTGCCCGCTGCGCGAGATGATCCCGCAGGCGATGAAAGGGCAGAGCGCCGCGTTCCTCACCCGGCTGCACCAGGTGCGCAAGCTGCGCGAGCGCGGGCTGATCCGCGTTGAGATCGATGCCGATGCCAGCGATGGGCGCGCGGTGTGCCGCATCCTGCATCTCACACCGGCGGGGCTGATCGCCCTGCACGGAGAACACTCTTGACCCGCCGCGCGCCCCTGATGCACCGTTCGCGTGCGGTGGGCGCGGCCTGGAAACCAACCCCAACGCAGTTGTCCGAAGGCGCTGCGCTCCTCTCTGGGGCTCTCATCCCACTTCCGGGTGGCGCACGTGAATGTCCAATGGACACGCGAAAGCGTGCCCTAAAGACGTGCGCGGCTGACCTTCGGCAGCTTTCCAGCACCCGGAACGGGATCGTCCTGTTCCGAACCGAAGGAGAGTTCCATGAGTGCCGAACCGATCGACCTGATATCCGTGCCTGTGTTCGGGCACACGCTGTTCGTGGCGCGAGCGGACACGCCGCTGGTGCCGATACGCCCAATTTGCGACGTCCTCGGGCTGGCTTGGCAAGTGCAGCATCGCAAGCTGACGTCTCATCCGACTTTCGCTCCAGCTGTCACCATGATGGTGACGACTGGGCGCGACGGGAAGCTCTACGAGATGGTCGCCATGGTGGCGGAGATGGTGCCGCTGTGGCTGGCCACCATTCACCCCGACAAGGTGGCGGCGAAGGTGCGGAACACACTGATCGCGTTCCAGACAAAGAGCGCCAAGCTGCTCTATGCCGCCTGGGTGTGCGCGACGAAGGGCCTGCCGGTGCACACCGGCAA
>CAIQGU010000108.1 GCA_903871435.1 uncultured Burkholderiales bacterium
GCGCGCCAAGGAAATGCAGGAAAAAGTCACGCTGCTCAACGCCGCCGCGCGCACCGGCGACTTGGTCGCCATCCGCACGGCATTTGGCGACACGGGCAAGGCCTGCAAGAACTGCCACGAAGACTACAAGAAGAAGAAGTAAGGCAACACGTCACGGCACCGCGCCTGGCGCAGGGGCGCGGTGCCGTGCCGCGGTTTCAGTTCCAATTCACCAACAGGTAAACCAGCAGCGCGCTGACGCCCAGCAAGCCCAGGGCGCGCGGCCACAGCGTCCGGTCCTGTGCCGCCTCAACAGTGAGGTCATCGGGTATTTGCTTGTCACCGGTGATCATCGGCACCACGAGGTTGTCCCGCTTGAACCAGCGGTAAAAGACGATGGCCGACAGATGCAGGGCCAGCAGCACGTAAAGCACGCTTTCGCCGGCATCGTGCACGCTGGTGAAGCGGTCGACCAGCGCATCGGATACCTGCCGCGCCAGTGGCCCTTCGCTGGCGATGTCGTCCTTCGAAAAAAGGCCACTCGTCGCCTGGATGAAGCAGGCAGCCAGCAGCACCATCACCGAAATGGCCCCCAGGGGATTATGGCCGGGGTATCCTGCGGCGCCCTCAGGCCGGTCCGCGGCCAGCAGTCCGCGCAGGTAGCGCAGTATTTCCGCCGGGCCGCGCACGAACTGCGCAAAGCGCGCGTAGCGCGAACCGGCAAATCCCCACGCCGCGCGAAAAACCACCAGGACAAGAACCGCGTATCCGCACAGGAAATGCACGCGTTGGGCCGTATAGCCCCCCGACTGCGCGCTGATGAAAGCGGCAATCATGCAGGCCGCCAGGGACCAGTGAAAGAGGCGCGTCGGCAGGTCCCAGACGCGCACCCGGCCGTGCGTTCGATGGTGATCGAGGCTCATCGTGCTGTCGCCGGTGCCGGCTGTCGCACGTTCAGGGAGTGAGCGGCCGTTCTTCCTTGACCGGCCGAACAAGATCCGAGCGTTGCACGCCGAAATACTTGGCCAGCGCAGCGGCCACGAACACCGACGAGTACACCCCGAAGAGTATGCCCAGCGTCAGGGCCAGCGCGAAGTTGTGCAGGGCCGGGCCGCCGAAGATCAGCATGGTCACCGTCATGGTGAGCGTGGCACCGTGGGTGATGATGGTGCGCGAGATGGTGGCGGTGATGGCCGAGTCGATCACCTCTATCACCGAGGCCTTGCGCATGGTGCGAAAGTGCTCGCGCACGCGGTCGAAGATGATGACCGACTCGTTCACCGAATAGCCCAGCACGGCCAGGACGGCGGCAAGTACCGGCAGGGAAAATTCCCAATGGAAGATCGAGAACATGCCGATCACCAGCACCACGTCGTGCAGGTTGGCGATGATGGCTGCCGCCGAAAACTTCTTCTCGAAGCGCACCGCCAGGTACGCGGCGATACCCAGTACGACGAACAAGAGCGCAAGAGCGCCGTCCTGGGCCAGTTCCGCGCCCACTTGCGGCCCCACGTACTCGACGCGGCGCAATTCGGTGCACTGGCCAACCAGCTTTTGCTGAGACTGGTGCGAGGCATCGGCCGCCTCGGCCGACCGCTCAGCCACGGGGATGCGCACGAACTTCGCATAATCCGCATGCAGGTCCGCGCACACACCGGCTTCGCCGCTCGTGGGAGCCGCGGTGAGCGCTGCAAACACGGCCTCGGCCTGCTGGCCTGAGGGCAGGCCCGGGTGGGAGGGCAGGCGGATGAGCACGTCCTGCGCCGAGCCGAAGCTCTGCACCTGGAAATCGCCCTTTTCCGTGGCGCTGATGGTGTTGCGAATGGCCTCCAGGTCGGCCGGCGCCCGGTAGGCAAGCTCGAGCACGGTGCCCCCGGTGAATTCGATCGACAGGTTCAAGCCGCGGAACGTGAGAAAGCCCACGGCGGTCAGGAAGGTGATCAGCGAGATCACGTTGAAGACCAGCGCATAGCGCATGAAGGGAATGGTCCGGCTGATGCGGAAAAACTCCATGGACGCGTGCTCCGTTATCGCTGTGGTTGGGTCGAGGTCGATTGTGCAGGCGCGGGTGCCGTATGACTGCCGCCCTGGCGCGTCAGCCGCCGGAGGCGGCAGGACGCCAGATCTGGCCGATGGCAACCGACTGCAGCTTGCGCCGCGAGCCGTAGATCAGGTTGACGAGACCGCGGGAAACGAACACCGCGGAGAAAATGGACGTGAGGATGCCCAGGCAATGCACGACCGCAAAGCCGCGCACGGGGCCCGAGCCCAGCATGAACAGGAAGATGCCGGCAACGAGCGTCGTGACGTTGGAATCGAGGATCGTCGCGAAGGCGCGTTCGTAGCCCTGCGCGATGGCCTGCTGGGGCGCAGCGCCTTTGCGCAGTTCCTCGCGTATGCGTTCATTGATCAGCACGTTGGCATCGATGGCCATGCCCAGCGTGAAGGCGATGGCCGCTATACCGGGCAGGGTGAGGGTGGCCTGCAGCAGCGACAGTATGCCCACCAGCAGCAAAAGGTTGAGCGCCAGTGAAATCACCGACACCACGCCGAAGATCGCGTAGTACGCGATCATGAAAACCGCTATGGCACCAAAGCCGAAGGCCGTGGCGCGCAGCCCGGCCTCGATGTTCGCGGCTCCCAGGCTGGGCCCGATCTGCCGCTCCTCGATGATCTGCATGGGGGCGGCCAGCGCGCCGGCACGCAGCAGCAGGGCAAGGTCATTGGCCGTTTGGGCATTGCTCTGACCCGTTATCTGGAACTTCGAGCCGAACTCGCCCTGGATGGTGGCGACCGTGAGCACCTCGCCGCGGCCGCGCTCGAACAGCACGACGGCCATGGGCTTCTTGAGGTTCTCGCGCGTGGTCTGCAGCATGATGCGGCCGGCCGCGTCGTTGAGCGTGATGGAGACCGCGGCCTGCTGCTTGTCGTCGAAGGTGGCATTGGCGCCTTCGAGCTGGCTGCCGTTGAAGATCACGTCTTTCTTCAAGACAACCGGCACCCCGCGGCCTACGGTGAAGCGCTCGGACCCGAACGGAACCGGCGCTGCGCCACTGGTGGCGGCCTGTCCCTCGGCGCTGACATCGACGAGACGCGCCTCGAGCGTGGCCGTGCGGCCGATGATGTTCTTGGCGCGCGCAGTGTCCTGGATGCCCGGCAGTTCGACGACCACCCGGTCCGTGCCCTGCTGCTGCACCACGGGCTCGGATACGGCCAGCTCGTTGATCCGCTTCTTCAGGGTGGTGATGTTCTGCTTGAGCGCGTTGTCTTGTACGGCCGCGAGCGCGGTGGGGGTCAAGGTGGCCAGGATGAGCGGGTCGGCCTCGGTGCCGCCTTCCTTGAGGGCGAGGTCGGCGTTGCTGTCGTGGATGACACCCATGGCTTGGCTGCGGCCTGCCAGGTCGCGAAAGCGGATTTCCAGGCGGTCGCCGCTGCGCTGGATGCCGGCGTGATGCACGTCCTTGTCGCGCAGCAGCGAACGCAGGTCGCTCTCGGTGGTTTGCAGGCGCTTGTTGACGGCCTCGTCCAGGTCCACCTGCAGCAGGAAGTGAACGCCGCCGCGCAGGTCCAGGCCCAGGTACATGGGCAGCGCGTGCAGGCGCTGCAGCCATTCGGGTGTGCGCGGCAGCAGGTTGTCGGCCACGACGTAGGCCGGGTCGCTGTGATCGGGATTGAGCGTCGTGTCCAGCAGCTTCTGGGCGCGTGCCTGGGTGTCGGTGTCGGCGAGGCGCACCCGTATGGCCGGATTGACCCCGGCCGTTTCCAGAGCAATGCCCTGGCTGGCGATGCCCGCGGCCTTGAGCGCCTGTTCCACCTGGCCCAGCAGGGCGGTATCGGCATGCACCGTGGCCTTGATCGAGGCGATCTGCACGGCCGGGGAAGAACCGAACAGGTTGGGCACGGTGTACATCACCCCGAAAACCACCGCGATGACGATGAGCAGGTACTTCCAGAGCGGGTAGCGATTCATGATCGGGCTTTCAGGTTGGACCGGGTGGCGCTTGGGCGCCCTACAGCGACCGCATCGTGCCCTTGGGCAGCAGGGTCTGCACCGCACTGCGCTGGACGGAAAGCGAAACCGCCTTGTCGCCGACGCTCGACACCTGCAGCGTGATGTACTGCTCGGAAATATCGGTCACCTTGCCGATGAGGCCGCCACTGGTGACGACCTCGTCGCCCTTGGAAAGCGCGTCGACCATGGCCTTGAGTTCCTTGGCGCGCTTGGCCTGGGGACGAATCATCATGAAGTACATCAGTCCCAGGGCTACCATCATGACGAGCGGCAGCGACCAGCTGGGTTCTCCGCCGGCTGCGCCCTGCGCGTAGGCATCAGTAATGAAAAACATGGTGGTGCTCCCGGCAAAACCGCCGATTATAGCGGGGACAGCCCCTCCGGACGCGGCCCTGCCGTCACCGGGGTGTCACCGGGCCATCACCCCCGCCGTCACCCGCGCTGCGTCCCCGGCGTTCGCGCTCAGCCTGGGCAAACGCACTGAAAACGCCATTCTCGATGGCAGTGCGCGCTCGCTGCATCAAGTCCAGGTAGTAATGGAGGTTGTGGATCGTATTGAGCCGGGCGCCCAGGATCTCGTTGGCCCGCTGCAGATGATGCAGGTAAGCGCGCGAGAACCGCGTGCAGGTGAGGCAGCCGCACTCCGGGTCCAGCGGGCGCGTATCGTCCCGGTGCACGGCATTGCGGATCTTGATGTCGCCGTTGCGGGTGAACAGCCAGCCGTTGCGGGCATTGCGGGTGGGCAGGACGCAGTCGAACATGTCCACGCCGGCACCCATGGCGGCCAGAAGGTCCTCCGGCGTGCCCACGCCCATGAGGTAGCGCGGTCGCTCCGCGGGCAGGCGGGCCGCCGTGTGATCGAGCACGCGCAGCATCTCGGCCTTGGGTTCGCCCACCGACAGACCACCAATCGCATAGCCATCAAAGCCGATGTCGAGCAGTCCTGCGAGCGAGCGATCCCGCAGGTCGGTGAACATGCCGCCCTGCACGATGCCAAACAGGGCATTGGCGTTCCCCAGGGCGTCGAATTCCGATCGGCTGCGCCGCGCCCAGCGCAAGGACAATTCCATCGATGCGCTGGCCTCGGCGTGGCTCGCGGCTTGACCTGGACCGGCCGGGTCGCGCTTGTCGGCCATCCAGTAGGGCGTGCATTCGTCAAAGATCATCACCACGTCGGAATTGAGCGCGGTCTGCACCCGCATCGATTCCTCCGGCGTGAGAAACAGCGCTGCGCCGTCGATGGGTGAGCGAAAGCGCACGCCTTCTTCCGTCACCTTGCGCATGGCGCCCAGGGAAAAAACCTGGAACCCGCCGGAGTCCGTGAGCAGGGGCCGGCTCCAGCCCATGAAGCCGTGCAGTCCACCGTGCTTGCGCATCACCTCGACGCCCGGCCGCAACCACAGGTGAAACGTGTTGCCCAGCACGATCTGCGCCCCCAGGCCGTCGAGTTCGTCGGGAAGCATGGCCTTGACCGTGCCATAGGTGCCCACCGGCATGAAGATCGGGGTCTCGACCACGCCATGGGCGAGATGCAGCCGGCCGCGGCGCGCCCGTCCATCGCTTGCGAGCACCTCGTAACGCACGCTCATGCTGCTGCTCCTGCACGGGGGGGCCTGTCGGCGGATTGCCGGTCCAGCAGCATCGCATCGCCGTAACTGAAAAACCGGTAGCGCTGCTCCACCGCATGGCGGTAGGCCGCTTGAATGGTCGCCGTCCCCGCAAAGGCGGACACCAGCATGAGCAGCGTCGATTCCGGTAGGTGGAAGTTGGTGAGCAGCCGGTCGACGATCTGGAAGCGAAATCCCGGCAGTATGAAGAGCCGCGTCTCACCGGCCCCGGCCCGCAACTGTCCGTGCTCCACGCTGGATTCCAGCGCGCGGACACTGGTGGTGCCCACGGCGATGATCTTGCGCCCGGCGGCCCGGGCGCTGTTGACGCGTTGCGCCGTCTGTTCCGGCACGTGGTAGCGCTCGCTGTGCATGCGATGCTCGCGCAGCCGGTCGACGCGCACCGGCTGGAAGGTGCCGGCGCCCACATGCAGCGTTACCCGTGCCAGGTGCACGCCCCGCGCCTGCAGTGCGGCCAACAGCGCTTCGGTGAAGTGCAGGCCGGCCGTTGGTGCCGCCACGGCGCCCGGCTCCTGCGCGTAGACCGTCTGGTAGCGCGCCGTATCCTCAGCTGCTGGAGCGTGGCGGATATAGGGCGGCAACGGAATTTCGCCGGCCGCCTCCAGGACGTCATCCAGTGGATCGGCGAAGTCGACCACAAAAAGGTCGCCCTCGCGGCCAGCAACCGTTGCCGGGTAGGTGGTAACCCTGCCGTCGGGCGCCACGCCCGCGAAACGCAGCGGCGTGCCGGGTCGCGGCGTATGGCTGGTGCGGAGCATGACCAGTGCACGCCGCGCGTCCACGGCCCTCTCGAGCAGGATTTCCACCCGTCCCCCGCTGGCCTTTTCACCGCGCAGGCGCGCCTTGACGACACGTGTGTCGTTGATGACGAGGACATCACCCGGATCGAAGGCGGACAGGAGGTCCGGTATCCGCCCGTCGCGCAGTTGCAGCCCGCGGGACGACGCCGAAACGTGCAACAGGCGCGCACCCTCGCGGGCGGCCGACGGATGCTGGGCAATGAGTTCGGGTGGCAGTTCGAACGCAAAGTCCTCGCGCTGCGGCTCGCCGGCCGATGGGGTGTCGGTGATGGGTTCGTGTGCCATGGCTTTACCGGCCAATTAAAGGAAGCAAGCCCGCGACTATAGCGCCCCACGGCGGCCTGCCGGCAGCCCGTCTCCTGGCCCACCGTGACCGGCCCAATCCGGGCGCTGCACACCCGATGTGGCCTCGCCACAGGGCATAAACATGGACGTCTGGCAGATTTTTCAGGACGTTTAAGCACCCCAGTCAGTTCCCTCAAGTACTGGGCTGCCCCGTTGCGTCATATTGGGGCCATCTGCGTAGCAACCAGCAGCAAATTCTGTGGGGGCAACCCGCCATGTACTTTGACGAAATCTTTGCCAGTTCCCTCTCGGGTTCCGAGAACGATCCGCCTGTCGAGCTTTTGCTCGCCCAGCAAAAAATGCTCAAGTTCAACATGTATGCGTACTACGCGCCGCGCAGCGCCCAGTACCTGCGCGAATGCATCGTCCACGAACTGGAGCGTGCGGAGCGCATCCTGTTGCAACGCCTTGCCAGCCATGAAGTGGCCCAGCATCAGCGGGCCATCAACGCGGCCCGTAAGGAACTGGGCATGCAGGACCGTCCGGAAGATTGACGGACACGGCGCGCGCCGGCGCATTTACAGGCGCAGCGAGCAGCCGAGAAAGGTGCGTGGGCGCGTGGGGTTGAGACGCCACCCGCAGGCTGACGTTATTTCTCGGGCTATTTCTCGGATGGGTCCGGATACGCAAAGGGATCCGTCACACGGGGCTGCGTGGGCAATACCCTGCGTGGCAGCGGCTGGTCGGCATTGGCTGCATCCAGCATCATGGCCGCAACGATCACAGCAGCCTGGCGCAGGTCCTGCGGCCGAAGGTGATCGAAGACGTCGAGTTCGGAATGATGCACGCGCGACTCGTAATCGAGCGGGTCCTGCACGAACTGGAACGCGGGCAGTCCCAGGCGGCTGAGAAACACGTGGTCGGTGCCGCCGGTGGGCTGGGACACGACGGCTCCCGCGCCCAGGCTGGAGAAGGGCGCCAGCCACTCCTTGAGCGTGGGCACCACGGCGAGATTGCCTTCGGCGTAGATGCCGCGAATCTTGCCCGAGCCGTTGTCGATATTGAAGTAGGCGGCCAGGGCGTCGAATTCAGGCAGCGTCTGCACCGGATAGGTTTCCTCGGCGAAATACGGTCCCATGGCCGCCAATTCGGGGTTGCCAACCGGCCGCCGGGCCAGGTGCTGCTCCAGATACGCGCCCGATCCCCACAGGCCCTGCTCCTCGCCCGACCACAGCACGAAGCGCAGGGTCCGCCGGGGTTGCACGCCCAGGCTCGCGAGGATCCGGGAGGCTTCCAGTATCACGGCCGATCCCGCGCCGTTGTCGGCGGCACCGTCGCCGGCCACCCAGCTGTCGAGGTGCGCTCCGGCCATGACGAAGCCGGCCTTGGGGTCGCGACCCGGGATCTCGGCGACGATGTTGTAGGCCTTGGAGTCGGCGTCTTCGTAGTGCACGACGTTGTCGATGGCCAGGGTGACCGGGCCGCCCTTGGCGAGCCGCGTGAGCTTGCGGTAGTCCTCGGCTGCAATTTCAACGGCGGGCAGCCGGGGTGAGCCGCCCGTATGGAACATATAGCCCTCGCCATGCACGATATGGCCTTCGCGCCGGGACATCCGCGCCCAGGCGACAGCGCCTTCCTGCGCGAGGAAGGCGTCGAGCTTTTCGCCAAAGGAAAAATACTCGATAACGCGCTTGTTGGCGTCGGGCTCGAAGTGAGGGATCTTGAATTCGTCGAGCTTGCCGATTTCCGGATCCGCCAGCCGCTTGGTGGGGGACTCGGTATCGTCCTTGGGCGGCTCGGGCCAGCTGACCAGAACAATCTTTCCGGCAAGTTTGCCTTTCCAGTCGGCGAAATCGCGCTCCTTCTTTATGGGCGCGACGATCACCTCGGCGCTAAGCGTTCCCGTCGTGGGGGGCGTCCAGGCAATGGGAATCGCCCGCAACACGAGCGCGCGCGGTGCTGTCATGCGCACCTGCGACGATTCGATCCACCAGCCGCGGCCGAATTCGAAGCCTTCGCGGTGAACATTCTTCAGTCCCCAGGCGGTGAAGCGGCCCATGGTCCACGTTTCGGCCGCGCGCATCGCCGGCGAATTGGTGAGCCGTCCCCCGATGCGGTCGGCAAGGTACTCGGCGGTCTCGACAACCTGGCCGTGGTTGAACCCCTCGTCGCTGATGCGCGCCAGGGTTGCCGGGTCTACGGGTGCGGCCAGCGCCCGCAAGGACAGCAGGGCAAGCAAGGCCGGCAGGCCGGCGCGCCAAGTGGTGAGGATCACGGTGCGGACTCCCTTTACCAAAAAATTTACCGAAGACGCCCACAACCTGGATTCGCGGCACAGGCCGCAGTTGATGGGGCTGCGCGGCATGCTACCTGCCTTGCCGCGCGCTTGCCATCCCGCCCGGCGGGACTAAGTGCGGTTTCATTGGGGCATCACAGCCAAGAGTCTACTGAGATGCATTTACTGCGGAGATGCATTTACTGCGAATAAGTGATTTCGACGGCTTGCATTTATAGCTTGCAACTTTGGAAGATCTTGCGTAAACGATGATTGTCACAGTTACCGGTTATCGTCCGGTGCCCGCGTACAAATGGGAACGCAAACGAGGCAGGGCCGATGCGTGTCTGATAGCGACTCTACTGCGCTGCTGGCCGGTGCCATGGATGCCTTGGGCGCGCCGACGTGCGTGCTCGACGCTGCAGGCACCGTACTCGTCGTCAACCACGCGTGGCGGGAATTTGCAGCCCGCAATGAGGCGTACGAAAACGCATCCGTCGGCCAGAACTATCTTGCCCAGTGCGAGGCTGCGGGCCCGGATGCAGCTCCCGGCACCGCCGACCTCGCGCGTGGCATCCGGGCGGTCTTGCGGGGAGAGCTCGCGCATTATTCGCATGACTATGCCTGCCACTCGCCCGCCGAGCAGCGCTGGTTCAGCGCTCGGGTCTATCCTTTCGACGGCCGCTACGCCGTCATTACGCATGTCGACATCACGGCACTGCAACGCACCGTGGAACTCCAGCAGGTGCACCAGAGGAAACTCCAGCGCCTGAAAGACCTGTATTCGGCTCTGACCGAAGCCAATCAACTTATCCAGACGTCGAACGACCTGTCCTGGCTGTATTCCCAGGTGTGCCGTATTGCCGTTGAGCTGGGTGGCATGCAGATGGCATGGGTGGCACAACCGGATCCATCCGGCCAAAGGCTGATGGCGATCGCCAAATATGGCACGGGCACGGACTATCTCGAGGGCATCAATATTTCCGTGTTGGCCGATGTCCCGGAAGGCCAAGGTCCCGCGGGTACCGCGTTCCGCGAAAACCGCACCACCATCAACCAGGCATCGCAGAGCGAATTCAATATGTCGCCGTGGCGCGATCGCTTCGCGCATTTTCATTGGCAGTCCTGCGGCACTTTTCCCGTGCGGCAGGCCGGCCGGGTCATAGCCCTGCTCACGGTGTACAGCACGCAGCCCAATGCCTTCGACGCGGACGAAGTCGATCTCCTGGAAAGGCTGGCCGCCAATCTGGGCCAAGCGGCCGAGTCCATCGACAGCCGCAAGTGCCGGTTCGAGGTTGAGCAGCAATTGCGCCGGTCCGAAGCGACGTATCGAACCTTGTTTGAAACGGTGCACCAGGGTGTGGTCTTCCAGGATGCTTCCGGGGCGATCCAGGCGGCCAACCTGGCGGCCCAACGGATACTCGGCCTTTCACTGGCGCAGTTGCAGGGGCGTACCTCGGTAGACCCGCGCTGGGGTTCGATCCGGGCGGACGGCTCGCCATTTCCCGGCGACGAACATCCGGCCATGCAGGCGCTGGAATCGGGCGAGCCGGTCCTCGGCGTGGTGATGGGTGTGGTCAATCCGCACAGGGCCGAGACGGTATGGATCCAGGTCAATGCAACACCGGTCAAGAACAATGAAACCGGCCTCGCGGAATATGTCTACACCGTCTTCGATGACATCAGCGAAAACATGCGCCTGCAAAGGGAGTTGCAGGCCCAGGCCAACTGGGACTTCCTCACCGA
>CAIQGU010000109.1 GCA_903871435.1 uncultured Burkholderiales bacterium
AAGCACGTGCGCTTCGCGGCAGGCCGGGGACTCGATGTCGCCGTATTCAATCACCGTGATCCGCGCCGACGCCGGGCCCAGCAGATGATCGGTAGCCGGATCTGCGCTCAGCAGCGGATCGGTGGGGGTTTTGCTCATGAGGTCTCACGATCGGCGAAAGGTTGCGGAGGCAGGGCGTCGCCCATCCTACGCTTGCGCAAGGCCGGCCATGGTGCGTTTGCGCACTGTTGCGCCAATACGGCGCAGTACCTCGCGCGCATGCGTGCGTCAAGGGAACGTGGCGGCCATTTTGTGCGTCACCGAACAGACGATGGCGTCGCGGTCTGTTCCCATATCACCCCTTGCAGGAGGACGCTGTAATGACATTACAAGCCGAAATCGCAGGAAAGGTGCCGGCAGGCGTCATGGAGCGGCCGTACCGGCCGGATCGGCGCGAGGCTGCACGTCTGCCGCTGGTGATCGGTCTGGGCAATCTGCACCTCAGTGACGATGGCGCAGGTATCCATCTGGCCCGCGAGCTCAAGACAACGCTACCGGCGGATACTGCGGTCTGCATGGATGGCGGCCTCATGAGCCTGAGCCTGTTTTCCCATGTCGAATCGGCCACCGCACTGGTTCTGCTCCACTGCACGGACATGCAGCGCACCCCTGGCACCGTCGAGATCCTGGAGGGCGCCGACATGGACCGCTATCTGCGCGGGCCGCGGACGCGTTCCATCCAGGAGCGTGGCCTGATCGATCTGCTGGATCTGGCGTGGCAGCGTGGCTGCCTGCCGGCGCGCCGCGCCTTGGTGTGCTTACAGCCCCGGCGCCTCGAATGGGGCGAAGCGCTGTCTCTGCCCGTGTTCCAGGCGCTGCCTGCGGCGGCAATCCGGGTGGAGTCGCTGCTTGCGCGCTGGCAGGGCGCCGGAAACTAGGCGTCGGGGCTTGCGCCGGCGTTCGCGCCGGGGACCGCGCCGTCTTGCACGCCCGCTTGCGCTTCCGCTGGCCTTTGCGAACCGGATTTCTTCAGTGCCCGCTTGATCGTGCGATAGATCAGCAAGCCCAGCGCGCCGACTTCCAGCACATTGCGCAGCCGTCCGGCCGACCGCGCTGCCCGCGTGCCCGCGAACATGCTCAGCGCGACGGGTATCAGGCCGCGCAGCACGGTGCGCAGTAGGCTCTTGCCCATCCCGCCACCGGCAACCAAACCCACCAGGGAGAGGAATCTTCCCAGCCCGCGACGGATACCGCCGGTTTCGGTGGCCAGAGTCTCGATCGACATGGCCAGCTCCAGGCGATGGCGCGCGCCCTGAACTCGCAGGATTTCCAGCCGCTGGCGCAAATCGCCGCGCCGGCTCTCAGCCGGTGAGCTCATCTTCGTCATCCTCGGTTTCGCTCCGGCCCGATACAGCGCTGTGCCGGATCGCGGCGCCATCCTTTTCAAGCTCGGCGAAGGTCTGAGACAGCAGCGGCCGCGCGCGGGCAATGCTGCGCAGCAGACCCCCCACGAGCAGCACCGTGACACCGCAATACAGCAGCGCCAGGGCGGCCAGCGGATACCAGCTGAAGTGATCCCAAAGCCCAACCACGACCACCGCGCTCAGGGCAATCAGGGCCAGCATGGCGATGACGCAGGTGGCCAGCGCCACCAGCAGCCAGCGCAGCGCCGCTTGCACCGTCAGCGTCAGCTCGACGCTGGCAAACTCCGCGCGCGCAAGCAGCAGAGCCAGCAGCGATTCCCCGGCGCGTCCCCAGGACGACGCCGGGTCCGCCCGCTGGGACCGGCCTGTCAAGACGGCCGCTCTAACGGCGGGCGATCAGGAAACCCACCACCAGCCCCAAGGTGGCACCGATGCCGATCGCGCTCCAGGGATTGTCGTGCACCCAATCGTCGGTGGCACGGGTGGCGACCTTGCCGCGGCGCACGACTTCATCGCGGGCTCCGGCAAAGCGCTCCTGCGCCTGGTCCAGCAGGTCTTCGGCGCGCTGGCGCAACTGGCGCGCTTCGTCGCCTGTCGCTTCGGCTGCCTGACGCAACAGTGAGTCGACGTCGCTGAGCAGAGTTTTGATATCGACGACGAGTTTTTCGCGTGTCGCTTCCATGATGGATCTCCAGTTACCGATTGAGGGGGGATGCATGCTTGCTGTCGGTAGTTTGCCCCGACCGCGCGGTCCCGGGATGCCGGGTTCGGATCATCCTAGCACCGGCCGGACGGACGCACTGTACGGTG
>CAIQGU010000110.1 GCA_903871435.1 uncultured Burkholderiales bacterium
GCCACCGGCACGCTGGACGTCAATGAATTGGCCCACCGCATCAACCAGGGCCAGGCCATACATTCCGTGCTTATCCTGGGCACCATCTTCATCGTTGCCGGCATCGCCTTCAAGATGGGTGCCGTGCCCTTCCACATGTGGGTGCCCGATGTCTACCAGGGCGCGCCCACCCCGGTGACCCTGCTGCTGGCCTCGGCGCCCAAGCTGGCAGCCTTTGCCATTACCTTCCGTCTCCTGGTGGAGGGACTGCCCCAGTTGGCTGTCGACTGGCAGCGCATGCTGGCATTCATCGCGGTGGCCTCCATCGCCCTGGGCAACGTGACGGCCGTCGCGCAGACCAACCTCAAGCGCATGCTCGGCTACTCCACGGTCGGGCAAATGGGCTTCCTGCTGCTGGCGCTCCTGGCCGGCGTTGTCGGTGGCAACACCGCCATCACCGCCGGAGCCTATGGCGCCGCCATGTTCTATGCGGTGACCTACTCGCTGGCCACCGCGGGCTGCTTTGGCATCATCCTGTTCGCATCGCGTGCCGGCTTTGAAGCCGAGCAGATCGCCGACCTGAGGGGTCTGGCCAGGCGCAGCCCGTGGTTTGCGTTCATCATGACCTTGCTGATGCTCTCCCTGGCCGGCCTGCCGCCAACGGTGGGTTTCACCGCCAAGTTCGTGGTGTTGCAGGCGCTGGTTTCCGACGGTGGCAGCGATACCATGTACCGGATCGCCGTGGCAGCCGTGCTCTTTTCCGTAGTGGGCGCCTTCTACTATCTGCGGGTGGTCAAGACCATGTGGTTTGACGAACCCACCGACGATCATCCGCTCGAGGCCGGCGCCGACATGCGCGCCGTGCTTACCGTCAATGGCCTCGCCGTCCTGGCCCTGGGCATATTGCCGCAGGGTTTGCTGGCCCTCTGCAATGGCGCGGTGCTGCGCGCCCTGGGCGGCTGATTTGCTGGCGCCTGACGTCCGTGGCTGAGGCAAAACCGCCTGCCGGGGCAGCGGCGCAGGCAGACGGTGCGGTTGATCCGCTCGCGGAAATCCAGCTCGATTCCACCGTGGCCTACCGCGGCGTCTTTTTCGACGTTGTGCGCGACAACGTGCGGTGCCCCGACGGGCATCTGGGCGTGCGCGAATTCATTCGCCATCCGGGCGCGGTCATGATCGTGCCGCTGCTCGACGCCGACACCGTGGTGCTCGAGCGTCAGTTCCGCTATCCCGTGGGCCGCAGTTTCATAGAAATGCCGGCGGGCAAAATCGATCCCGGCGAGGATCTGCTGGCTTGTGCCCGGCGTGAGTTGCGCGAGGAGACGGGCTACGAGGCCGGCCACTGGGAGCGGCTGGGAGCCATCCACAATGCCATTGGCTATTCCAACGAGAAGATCGAGATTTACCTCGCGCGTGACCTGGTGTTTGCCGGCGCTGGCACCGATGCCGGCGAGGTGCTCGAAGTATTTTGCGCACCCTGGCGGCAGTTGCTTGAATGGATAGAGCAGGGTAGCGTCACGGACGTCAAGACCATCATCGGTGCCCATTGGCTAGAACGCTACCTTCGCGGCCGGCACGGCACGCACACCGCTCCTGCGGCGTGCGACTGATCCCGGCCCGGCCACGCACCGGCGAGGTGCGGCGTTGAAACGCGCCTTGCAGTGGCTGCTGGGCCGCAATGCTGAGGTCGGGCCCCCGGCCCAGCTGCCGACCGGTCCGGGCGCTGCTCCGCCAGCACCGCTGTCGGCACCGCAATCATCGTCTCAATCAGCACCGCAATCAGCGCCGCAGCCGGCACCCCAGCCCATGCCGCCGTCGGCGCAGCAACCCGGCGCCCATTTGGCCCCGCCGTCGGGCGCTGCCGTACCTTCAACACCCCCGGCGCCGGTGGCAGTCCCTGCCGGCGCAACGCCGCCCGAACTTCAATACCTCGTCTGGCTGCTGGGCCGCGAGCCATTTGCTGGACCTCTCACCCCTGCCGAAGGCAAGCTGCTTCGCTATCTTGACGACGTCATCGGGCAGGAGGACGCCTGGGCCGCCCTGGTGCCGCGGGCCCGCGCCATCATCCCGCAACTGATGCACAGCCTGCGCGACGAAAAGCAGTCGGCGCAGGCGCTTTCGGCGCGCGTGGCGCGCGATCCCAATCTCGTCGTGGAGGTGCTGCGCCTGGCCAGTAATGTGGGTTACGGTGCGGGTCCTCCGGTCGCCGACCTCACCCAGGCCATCGGGCGCCTGGGCACCGAGGGCTTGCGCCTGGCCATAGCGCGCATCCTGCTCAAGCCCATTTTCGACGCCCAGGCCGACCCCCTGCTGGCGCGCACGGCGGACCGCCTCTGGCTGCATGCAGAGGCAACGGCCGCACTGTGCACGCAGATGGCGCGCATAGCGCGGGTGGATGCCCTTGACGCCTACCTCGCGGGGCTGATGTACAACGTGGGCTGGACGGCCACCTTCCGCGCGCTGGACCGCGCGCCCGGGGGCGCCCCTGCGGCCATGAGCGTGGCCTTTGCGGGGGCGCTGGTCCAGCGCCGCGAGTTGCTCTTCGCCCATCTCGTGCAATCCTGGTCCGTGAGCGATCTGCTGGACGCGCTCGCCCACGAATTCCTCACCGCCCGGCCCGCAGGCACCGGTTTGCCGCTGGGAACCCTGCTGCGTTCGGCCGATCGCGCTGCATTCCTGCAGCTGCTGCGCAACCCGCCAAGGGCCGCACCGTAGATCGATGGCCGCGTTGCGAGCCATAATGCAGGGCGCTGCGCGGTCCCGCTCCGCGCCGTTACTGGGAGTCGCTGATGCGTTTGCGCTTATTGCTGCCGCTTGCTGTCGTTGCGCTGGGCGCCTGTGCGGCCGTGGATATCAAGCGCCCGCTCTCGGGCGAACAACTGGCCAATGTCCATAGGGTGGCCGTCGTATCCTTGCTGGGCGATACCTTCAACGGCATATCGATAGACGCGCCGCCGATCAGGGAACAGAACTTCACGGCCTCGGTTGCGCAATGGGGCGAGGATGCATTCGTCGAATCGCAGGTGGCCAGCCTGCTGCAGGAGACGCGGCGTTTTGACGTGGCGGTGCTGTCGCGCGCCAAGCTGAGCAGCGCCCAACTGCGGGCCGATCACGCGCAGCGCGTCTGGGATCTTGCACAGGCGCAGGGCTTCGACACCGTGGTGTCCATCTGGCCCACGCTTTCCCAGAACTTCCCGTTCTACAAGGCTGGCTACGGTTATTTCGAGCAGACGCTGCTCGGTGTCACGCACCGCTGCCTCTACGCTGCGTACACGGTGGAGATCTATCAAGTATCCACGCAGCGGCGTCTTGCCTGGGAATGGGGCGGAGCCGAGCCTTGCCGCCAGGACAGCGCCCAGGCCCTGACCTACCGCGGCAGTTTCGATCCGTACACGGATGTTGAAAACTGCAGATGCAGCTGGGCCTGGAATCGCGTTTCTCCGAGACCCTGGCCTACGCGCTGACCAAAACGGGTCTTTTGCCGCCACCGCCCAAGGCTCAGCCGTAACCGACGCAAGGCGCCCGGTCCATTGTGGCCCGGGCCGTCCAGCCTGACCCGCAAGGAGCAACGATTACATGACAGTGCGTTCGTTCCCGTTCAAGCATGGTTTCCTGTGGCTCATTGCGGCCGCCCTTGCGGGGCAGCCCGCAATGGCAGAGGAGGGTGCAGCATCGTCGGCCCCTGCGGCTGCTGTGGAACTGCAACGCTGGCAGGCCCACGGCACGCACGTCACGATCACCCGTGACAATTGGGGTATCGCCCACGTCCATGGCCAAAGCGACGCGGACGCGGTGTTTGGAATGATTTACGCGCAGGCCGAGGACGATTTCCCCCGCATCGAGACCAACTACCTCAATGCGCTGGGACGGCTTGCCGAAGCCGAGGGTGAATCCGCGGTCTACTCGGACCTGCGCATGAAGTTGTTCATCGACCCCGGCGACCTGCAGTCGCGCTGGAGCAGCGCGCCTGCCTGGCTCGAGGAACTCACGGTGGCGTGGGCAGACGGACTCAACGCCTATCTGCGCAGCCATCCGGCCGTCAAGCCGCGCGTGCTCACGCGTTTCGAGCCCTGGATGGCACTGGCCTTCAGCGAGGGCAGTATCGGCGGCGATATCGAACGCGTCGACCTGGCCCCGCTGCAGGCTTTTTACGGCAGCGCTGCCGATGCGCCACCGGTGGTTGCGCGGGATTATCCGCAGACGCATCCGCCGGCGTATCCGCCGGAGCCGGTCGGTTCCAACGGCATCGCCATCGCACCCGCGCGCTCGGCCAGCGGCCATGCACTGCTGCTCATCAATCCCCACACCTCGTTTTTCTTCCGCTCGGAACTGCAGATGCAAAGCGACGAGGGCCTCAACGTCTACGGGGCCGCGACGTGGGGCCAGTTTTTTATCTACCAGGGGTTCAACGAACGCCTGGGATGGATGCATACCTCCAGCGGCGTCGATAACGTCGACTTTTTCCGCGAGACCGTTGCGCGCCGGCAGGGCGGCCTTTACTACCGTTATGGCAAGCAATGGCGCCCCGTGCAGACCCGCGTGGTGCGCGTGGCCTACCGCAAGGCCGACGGTACGCTGGCCGAACGCGCCTTCACGGTGTATCGCACCCATCATGGACCGGTGATCCGCGAGGACTACCGCAAGCCGGGTGAGGGTGGCGACGCCGCAAGCGCTGCCTGGGTGAGCATTGCCCTCATGCACAAGCCGGTTGAGGCGCTCAGCCAGTCTTTCCTGCTGACCAAGGCGACCGACTACGCAGCCTTCATGAAGACCATGCAGTTGCGTGCCAATTCCTCGAACAACACGGTCCTGGCCGATGCTGCCGGTGACATTGCCTACCTGCATCCGCAATTCGTGCCTCGTCGCGATGACCGCTACGACTACACCCACCCCGTCGACGGCGCTGATCCCCGGACAGACTGGCGGGGCCTGCATGCGCTCGATGAACTGCCCCATGTGCTCAATCCGCCCAATGGCTGGATAGCCAACACCAACAACTGGCCGTATTCGGCTGCGGGGCCTTTCAGCCCCAAACCCGCGGATTTCCCCCGCTACATGGATACGGCCGGCGAGAACCCGCGTGGCCTGCACGCCGCACTGCTGCTGCGCGATCGTCAGTCGTTCACGGCCGATGCGCTCAACCAGGCGGCCTACGATCCCTACCTGCCCGCCTTCGCGCAGCTCGTGCCCGCGCTTATCGGCGCGTTCGATGGCCTGCCCGATGCGCACCCCTACAAATCGCAACTGGCTGAACCCATGCGCGTGCTGCGCGAATGGAACTTTCGCTGGTCCACCGAATCGGTGGCCACGACGCTTGCGGTGCTGTGGGGCGATGAGCTCTGGACCATAGCCAAGAACGAGACCGACGACGAAGACGCGGCTTCCTTTGACAGGATCGCCGCGCGCCTGGGCAGCGATCGCAAGCTTGCAGCCCTGAACAGCGTGCGCGAACGACTGGAGCGCGATTTCGGCGACTGGCGCGTGCCCTGGGGCCAGATCAACCGCTTCGAGCGCGTCACGGGCGGCATCGACGAACACTTCACGGACGACGCGCCCAGCATGCCCATCGGCTTCGTATCGGGACGTTGGGGTTCTCTCGCATCTTTCGGTGCTCACCGGGCGCCCGGCACGCGCCGTTACTACGGCAACAGCGGCAATAGTTTCGTGGCCATCGTTGAGTTTGGCGAGCGCGTGTCGGCCCGGGCGGTTTCCATCGGGGGCGCCAGCGGTGACCCCAGCTCGCCGCATTTCAACGACCAGTCCGAACGCTATGCACGCGGGGCATTGCGGCCGGTTTATTTCTATCCCGACGACCTGCAAGGGCACATCGAGCGGCAGTATGCCCCCGCGACCCATTAAGTAAGGGCCGGCATCTGCCGGCAATGCAGGAACCCAACCATTGGCAACTTTCACATGAAAGCCCGATCATCCATGAAGCGCTCGGCACTCTGCTCCCTGCTCGCTACAGCCGCACTTTGCACCGCAAGCCACGCGTCCGACTCGGGTGGCGCATCCATCCCGGCGCCGCAAGACCGGCCCTACCCGGGCAGGCTTGAGCTCACGGTCGACGCCACCGATCTTGCCCACAGGGTGCTCCACGTACACGAGCGCATCAGCGGCATCGCCCCCGATACCGTGCTGCTGTACCCGAAGTGGCTGCCCGGGAACCACGCGCCTACCGGTCCCATACAGCGTCTTGCGGGCATCCGGATCAGCGCCGGCGGCACGCCGGTCGTCTGGCGCCGTGATGCAAGCGACATGTATGCCTTTCATCTGCAGACACCAGCTGGTGTGGACGCCCTCGACATCGACTTTGACTACCTCTCGCCTACCAGCGCCAAGATTGACCCCATCGAGATCAGCCGCGAACTGCTCGTGCTCGACTGGAACTCCGTCGTGTTGTACCCGGCTGGGTATTTTGTACGGCAGATCGCCGTATCGGCCGGCGTGCGCCTGCCGGCGCAATGGTCGTATGCCAGCGCACTCACTGCGGCCGGCCCGGGCTCCGGCGAGCAGCGGTTTGCGCCGGTGAACCTGGAAACCCTGGTCGACAGCCCCCTGTTTGCAGGGCGGCACACCGCCCGCTATGAACTCGACACCGACAGTGCCGCGCCGGTCCACCTGGACCTGTTCGCCGACCGGCCCGAGCTGCTGGCAACCAAACCTGCGCACATTGCTGCCTATGTGTCGTTGGTGCAGCAGGCACGCTGGCTCTTCGGCGCGCGCCATTATGCGCATTACGACTTCCTCTACGGCCTCAGCGACCAGGTCGCCGGCAAGGGCCTGGAGCATCACCAGTCCAGCGAGGACATCAGCGACCCGGACAGCTTTACCGACTGGGACAAGACCAGTTCCGAGCGCGACCTGCTGGGTCACGAGTTCACCCATTCGTGGAACGGCAAGTTCCGCCGCCCGGCCGACCTGGCAACACCCAACTACAACGTGCCCATGGGAGACAGCCTGCTCTGGGTGTACGAGGGCCAGACGGAGTATTGGGGCAATGTGCTCACGGCCCGCGCCGGCTTGTGGAACCGCCAGCAGGCGCTCGACCTGCTCGCGATGGTGGCTGCCTATTATGAATCGCAGGCCGGGCGCCAGTGGCGCTCGCTGGAGGACACCACCAACGATCCCATCATCAGCCATCATCAGCCTGCCCCCTGGACCGACTTCCAGCGCCGGCGCGACTACTACATGGAGGGCCTGCTGATCTGGCTCGACGCCGACACGCTGATCCGCGAGCGCTCCCACGGCGCCCGCAGCCTGGATGATTTTGCACGCGCCTTTTTTGGCGTCAACGATGGCCAAGTCGGCGTGCAGACGTATACCCGCGACGATGTCATTCACGCCCTCAACGCCGTCGAACCGTATGACTGGGCGCGTTTCCTGGACCAGCGCCTGGACGGCGTAGGGCAACCCGCACCCTTGGATGGCCTGCGCCGCGGCGGTTACCGGCTCGTCTACACGGATACGCCCAGCGCCTTCCAGAAGGAGGGCGACGGCAAGCGCAAGCTGACGGACCTGCGCTACAGCCTCGGGTGCGCCATCGACAACAAGGGCGGCACGCTGGCGAGCGTGGCCTGGGACGGTCCGGCATTCAGGGCCGGTCTGACGGAAGGTCAGCAAATCCTGCAAGGTGTGGGTGCTGGTGCGGGCGCGTATGAGAACGTCCAGAACCAGATGACTCAGCGTACGGCGCGCGAGGCCACTACGGGGCTGACGCA
>CAIQGU010000111.1 GCA_903871435.1 uncultured Burkholderiales bacterium
ACGCGGCCTTACCTCTTCGGCAAGCTGACCTACCAGATCTCCCAGAGCCTGAAGATCTTCGGATCCTACAGCTACGTCAACGACAAGATCCCACATTATTATACGGGTCCGTACCTCCACCGCCTTCGGCCATATGTTCTCCACGGGCAACAAGTTCTGGACGGTGGGCGCCAGTCTCAGCCAGACGCTCTTTGACGGCGGAACGCTGTATTTCCACGAACGCGCGGCGCGCGACGGCCTGGATGCGGCGGGTGCGCAATATCGCGGCGTGGTGATCACCGCCTTCCAGAATGTGGCCGACACCCTGCATACGCTGGAGTTCGACGCCCAGGGGTTCAAGGCCAATCTCGACGCCGAGCGCTCGGCCGAGCGCGGCCTGGCCTATGCGCGCAGGGCCCAGGAGCTGGGTTCGGTCAGCTACCTGACCATGCTCAATGCCGAACAGGCGTACCAGCAGGCGGTGGTCAACCGTATCCAGGCCCAGGCCAACCGGTATGCCGATACCGCCGCGCTGTTTCAGGCGCTGGGCGGCGGCTGGTGGAACCGCGATGCGGCCGAGGGCAAGCAGCGCTAATATCCACGGGTGTCTGGGTTCCGGCCGTGATTCCACGGCCCCCTTGCCGAGGTCCTCATGGAAACGCCCGCCTTTGTTGAAGACCTGCAGCAGCGCATTGCCGCCTTGCTGGAGGGCACCCCGGCTGCTGACCTGCAGAAAAACCTCAAGGCGCTGCTGTCCCAGCAGTTTGCCCGGCTCGATCTGGTAACCCGCGAGGAATTCGAGATCCAGCGCGACGTTCTGGCGGTGGCGCGGGACAAAATCGCCCAGCTGGAGGCGAAGGTCGCCGAGCTGGAAAAAGGCGCGGCGCAGCGGTAGCACGGTAGAGGGCGCTGCGTGCGGCCCACGTGGTTTCAACGTGGGATCACAGCACGATGTGCCCGGTCAATGCGCCGCGGCGATATCTTCCCTGCGGGGTGCCCGCGCTGTGGCCGACCCCCGCGTGGCCGCGCGTACGCGCGCAACCGCGATGATCTTGGCCGCAATGCGGATATCGATCTTGCCCAGTTCGCCGCGGATCCGTGCGGCGTCGAAGATCTTGACGCCCTGGGCGCCGACTTTCTCCACCAGTTCTGCGTCCGCCGTGGTACCGGCGGCGATGAGCAGGCGCTTGAAGCCGCTGGCACGGGCCAGGGTGAAAAGGCTGGATACCCGCTGCGCGGTGAGCGCGTCCCGGACCACCATGAAAGCGTAGGCCCGCTCGGGTGTTGCGTTGTGTCGCAGGAGCAGTTCCATGGGTTGGCTATCCGCCGGCAGTGCCGCCGGGCGGTAGCCGCGGGCTTCGAACCACGCCAGCACCAGCTCTCGTACCGGCACAGCATCGATATCGTCCATGGCCGGCACCGGTGCCGTCGGTGCCGCCCTGGCCGGCGCGGGCAATACCGTTGGCGCGGCTTGTGCAGCGGTGACGAGTGGCTCGGGCTGGCGCTGCGCCAGCGGCGCGGGCACCGGGGCCGCCGGCGGGCTGGGGGTGGCCAGCGAGAACGACAAGCCGCGCCCGCCACCGTCCAGGCCGATGTCGGTGGTCTGTTCGAGCTGGCGCCGTGCAAAAGCGGCCACGCTGTCGGGTTCGCCCGCCAGCAGGGAATCGATTTCCACTGCGTCGTCGATTTCCACCGCCTGTTCCATGGGCGGGGGTGGCATGAAATAGGAATTCCCGCCCAGATCTTCGAGTTCGGCTTCGCGTTTGACGCGTTCGAGCCGCCGGCGGGCCGCGGATGCGCGCCGCCGGGAAACGACGGCGAGCAGCAGCATGAGCCCCGCTGCTGACAGCATGAGAACGAGATCCTGGGTTTCCATCCTTATAACCTTACTCCGGTGCATGGCCGGCTGAAGCGCCAAAAGCGGCACACAAACCCGCCTTCATTTCGGACCTTACCATTGCGCGATGACCTATTCTGACCCAGCCTGCTCCCGGTTGCGGCGGTTACAGGATCGGCCATTCGGGCTAACCATTGCGTATCGCCAGAAATGGGACCGGTGGGCCGTAAGGGCCGTATCGAACCATCCGCTGACCCCAGCAAGCCCGGATTCCGGCCCCCCAGCCGCTCTGGGAACCTATTGATCTGCAACCAAAGCTACCCGAATGGCTCTTGCCGTCGTCCACAGTCGCGCCGTTTCCGGAATGTCGGCCCCCGAGGTCACCGTCGAGGTGCACCTGGCCAATGGACTGCCCAGCTTTACCCTGGTGGGCCTGCCAGAGGCCGAGGTCAAGGAGGCGCGGGAGCGGGTCCGCGCCGCCCTGCAAAACTGCAAGTTCGACTTCCCGGCGCGGCGCATAACCGTCAACATGGCGCCGGCCGATCTCCCCAAGGAATCGGCCCGCTTCGATCTGCCCATTGCCCTGGGCATTTTGGCCGCCAGCGGTCAAATTCCCGCCCAAATGCTCGAAAAGTTCGAATTTGTGGGCGAATTGTCGCTGTCTGGCGAACTCCGCCCCATCAGCGGTTCGCTCGCCATGACCTTGGCCGTATCCAAGACCACCGCCGAACGCCAGCCGCGTGGCTTCGTCGTCCCCATGGACAACGCCGATGAGGCAGCGCTCGTCGGCGGCATACGTATCTTTCCCGCGCGCGACCTGCGGGAGGTGGTGTCGCACCTCGAAAGCATCGCGGGCAACGTCCAGGCCGCACCCATACGCGAGCACTTTGCCCAGGTGCGCCTGTCACCACCCGCGTATCCGGATCTTTTCGACGTCAAAGGGCAAAGCGCGGCCAAGCGCGCCCTGGAAATTGCTGCCGTCGGTGGTCACAGCGTGCTCATGGTGGGTCCGCCCGGTACGGGCAAGACCATGCTGGCGCAGCGTTTCCCCGGGCTGCTGCCGCCCATGAGCGTAGACGAGGCCCTGGAGTCTGCCGCCGTGCTCAGCCTGGTGGGCAAATTTGCGCCGCAACGCTGGGCCACCCGGGTCTTTCGTGCGCCCCATCACAGCAGCAGCGCTCCGGCGCTGGTGGGTGGCGGCGCCAATGCCGCGCCCGGCGAGGTGTCGCTGGCGCACTACGGGGTGCTGTTCCTGGACGAACTGCCCGAATTCGACCGGCGCGCCCTGGAGGTGATGCGCGAGCCCCTGGAAACCGGCCGTATCACCATAGCCCGCGCCGCCCGCCATGTCGACTATCCGGCCCGCTTCCAGCTCATCGCCGCGATGAATCCCTGTCCCTGCGGTTATCACGGCCACCCCAGCATCAGCTGCCGCTGCACGCCCGAGATGGTCTCGCGTTATCAGGACCGCATCAGCGGGCCGCTGCTCGACCGCATCGACATGCGTATCGAACTGGCCGCTCTCAACCCGGACGAACTCACCGCGCTGCCTGACGGCGAGGTCACGCGTTATGCAGCGCTGCGCGTGGGCCTGGCGCGCAGCCTGGCGCTGGAACGCCAGGGCAAACCCAATGACGAGCTGGTCTCATCCGAGATTGAGCGGGTGTGCCGGCCCGAGGGCGCGGTCAAGCAGTTGCTGCATGCGGCCAGCTCCCGCCTGGGCTGGTCGGCCCGCGCCTACCATCGCGTGCTCAAGGTTGCGCGGACGATTGCGGATCTGGATGCTTCCGGGGTGATCGAGAGCAAGCATGTTGCGGAGGCGATTCAATATCGGCGCTCGCTGCGGGATAACTAAGGGTGCCCGCTAAGCCAACTTCCGCCGCAACACCTCATTCAGCTGCTGCGGATTTGCCTTCCCCTTGGTCGCCTTCATCGCCTGGCCCACCAGCGACTGAAAGGCCTTTTCCTTGCCGCCGCGAAACTCCGCAACGATGGCGGGGTTGGCTGCCAGGACCTCGTCGACCACACGCTCTATGGCGCCGGTGTCGGAGATCTGGCGCAGACCGCGCGCATCGATCACCGCATCGACCGAATGCGCCTCGCCCGACCAGAGCAGGGCAAAAAGTTCCTTGGCCGTCTTCAGATTGATGGTGCCATCGCCGACGCGGCTGATGAGTAAGGCCAGCTCGCCGGCCGACACCGGACATTGCGCGGCATCGAGGCCCGCGGCATTGAGGGCCGCGCTGACCTCACCCAGCACCCAGTTGGCCGCTGCCTTGCGGTCCGCTACCGCGCCCGCTACCTGCTCGAAGTAGGTGGCGAGGGTGCGGCTGCCCGTGAGCGCGGCTGCGTCCTGTTCCGGCAGGCCGAAGTCGCGCACGAAACGCTCGCGCATGGCCCCGGGTAGTTCCGGCAGGGCCGCCTGCACGCCCGCAATGAAGGCGGGCGTGATCTGCAGCGGGAGCAGGTCGGGGTCGGGGAAATAGCGATAGTCGGC
>CAIQGU010000112.1 GCA_903871435.1 uncultured Burkholderiales bacterium
CGCCCGAAGGCAAGGTGGTGGGTGAACACGTGGGCCTGAGCTTCTACACCCTGGGCCAGCGCAAGGGCATAGGCGTGGGCGGCCTGCGCGAGGGCAGCGGTGCGGCATGGTTCGTGGCACGCAAGGACATGGCCACCAACACGCTATGGGTGGTACAGGGTCACGATCACCCCTGGCTGCTCAGTGGCCAACTGCGCGCCAATGACGCCAGCTGGGTGGCCGGCAGTGCGCCGACTGCGCCGGAAGGCGCGCGCCTGGGCGCCAAGACGCGCTACCGGCAGCAGGATTCAGCGTGCACGATCGCCCGCACGCCGGACGACACCGGTGGATTCACGCTGGCCTTTGACGAACCGCAATGGGCTGCCACGCCCGGGCAGTCGGCAGTGCTGTACGACGGGGAGGTGTGCCT
This sequence comes from uncultured Burkholderiales bacterium, assembly GCA_903871435.1. Taxonomy (GTDB): domain Bacteria; phylum Pseudomonadota; class Gammaproteobacteria; order Burkholderiales; family Burkholderiaceae_F; genus GJ-E10. Next base: position 410 of record CAIQGU010000112.1, read on the forward strand.
GGGCGGCGGGGTGATTGCGCAGGTGGAGACGGTGGCTTACGCCTGAGGGTCTTCGAAGTCTGCCGCCCTAAGCCCGGATTGGCGCAGGATGGACGCAAAGGTTCCGGCCCGGATAACGTCCCGACCTGCAGGAACGATCACGGTATGCGTGCCACTGGAAAATTTGACGTGACTTCCCCGCTGCGACACGCGCGTGAAACCCCGCGCCAAAAGGATTCTTTGGATATCGCGCGTGGAATAACGCCTAGGCATTAATGGCAATCTCCCCGAAGCGCAATGCTTTCGGAGAAATAGCCTGCCCACCGCCGTCGAAGTACAGCTCCAACGCCTCTTTCAATGCGGTTAGTGCCGCTGCTTCGGAATCACCTTCGCTGGCCACGTCAACATCCAGGCACTGCGCCACGAAGGCGCCGTCCTGTTCGTAGACAACATAACGCAAGGTTTTTTCCATGTGCACGAGCATAGCGCCTCCGCCAATTGGGAACCAGAACCACTGAAAGGCGGCGCTTAGCCCAGCCGAAAAGGCAGATCCCGCAGCCGCTTGCCCGTCAGCGTAAACACGGCATTGCCTACCGCGGGTGCCAGCGGCGGTACTGCCGGTTCGCCCACGCCCATGGGGGGCGCGTCACTGGGCACGATATGCGTCTCGATGGCCGGCGCATCGCGCAGCCGCACCATCTCGTAGTCGGGAAAATTCTTCTGCTCGACGCGGCCGTTGCGATAGGTGATCTGGCCAAACAGGCAGGCGCTCAGCGCGAAGATCACCGAGCCCTCCACCTGCTGCGCAACGATTCCGGGGTTGATCACCGTGCCGCAGTCGATGGCGCACACCACGCGGTGCACGTGCACGCGCGGGCCATCGACGGACACTTCCGCCACCTGGGCGACGATGGTGCCGAAGGAGTCGTGCAGCGCGATCCCCCGCGCACGCCCGGCCGGCGGTGCGCTACCCCAGCCGGCTTTTTGCGCCGCCAGTTCCAGCACCGCGCGATGGCGCGGATGTTCAGCCAGCAACGCGCGCCGGTATTCGAAGGGATCCGCATTGACGGAATGCGCGAGTTCATCGAGAAAGGACTCGCCAAAAAACGCCATGTGCGAATGTCCCACCGACCGCCAGTTGCCGATAGGCACCGGCGTCTTGAGGGTGACATGCGTGCAGCGGCGGTTGGGGATTTCATACGCCTGATCCCACAGGCCTTCGGCCTGCGTGCGGTCGGGCATCGCGCCGCTGCCCGTGGACATGAGCGGGAAATTGCGGCCGAGAAACTGCGGCGTGATGGCGTCCGAGATGCTGCGCGTTACCCAGCCGGTGGGCCGCCCGCCTTCGCCCAGTGAAGCCTGCAGCCGGCACACGGCCGCCGGCCGGTAAAAGTCGTGGGTCATGTCCTCTTCGCGCGACCACTGCACCTGCACCGGCGCGGGTTGCATGGCCCGCGCGATCGCGATGGCGGGCACGAGGTAGTCGGTCTCCAGCCGGCGGCCGAAGCCGCCGCCGAGCTCGGTTATCACCAGATCGATCTGATCCTTCCCCAAACCGGAAACCTTGGCGGCGGTGCTGAGGGCAAAGGTGGGCACCTGTGTGGGCACCCAGAGCTTGAGGCGATCGGGTGCGCCGCCGGATGCCGGAATCCACTGCGCGGTGCAGTTCATGGGTTCCATGGTGGCGTGCGCCAGCCAGGGCGCGCTGTAATCGGCGCGCTCCACATGCGCGGACCGCTCCAGCACGGCAGCGCCATCGCCGCGTTCGTGAAACACGAATCCACCGGTTTCACCTTCGAGCATGATGCGCATGCCCGCGAGGAGCGGGCCGGTGTCGGCGGGGCCGTCCGGCGGCTGGGTCCATTCGGCCTTGCAGGCCGTGACCGCCAACTGCGCCTGCCAGGAGTTTTGCGCCACGGCGCCAAAGCCCGCAGCGCAACCGCTGGCCGCTTCGAACGTGACGATGCGCGACACGCCCCGCATGGCGCTGGCCGCGGCCATGTCTACATTCGTCAGACCCGAACCGGGGAACGGACTCGTACGAACGGCCGCAAAAAGCATTCCTGGCGGCGCAGCTGATGCGTTTAGCCTGGAATGGGCAGCCCTGCGTTATCAGCACACGGCGGCGATCCGGGCCCAGCTGATCGGCCTATACAGGCCGGCAACGGCTAACAAGTTTTTATCA
>CAIQGU010000113.1 GCA_903871435.1 uncultured Burkholderiales bacterium
CGCGTTCGGGTTCCTGGTCATCGAGCGGATCAATGGCCGGCCGTTGAGCGAGCTCCTCGCCGGCGGTCTGCGCCCCGCTTTCGTACAGTGCGCCAGCATCGCCGCGCGCATTGCCGAAACCCGAAACCTTGGGCGAACCGTCGCCCAGGAGATAGACGTGCTGCGGGCCCAGGTGACCGTGGGCGACGCCATTGCCGTGCGCGCATTCGAGGGCGTCGGCAATGCGCGCGGCGATGCTGGCGCACTGTACGAAAGCGGGGCGCAGACCGCCGGCGAGGAGCTCGCTCAACGGCCGGCCATTGATCCGCTCGATGACCAGGAACCCGAACGCGTGGCTCAGTCCCGCGTCGAAAACGGTGACGATATGCGGATGCTGCAGCCGGCCCGCCGCCTGTGCCTGGCGCACGAACGCCTGCTCGACGCGCTTGCGCTCCTCGGGCGACAGGCGCACGCCTGCCGGGAGCAGTTCAACCGCCTTCACCACGAGCTGGCGGTTCATGACGGGATCGACAGCGGCGTAGGACACGCTGTGCCGTTCCCGCCGCAGTTCGCGCAGGATGGTGTAACGGCCTATGGCCCGGGTGGGTACGCTGGGGGTGTCGTTCATCGCTGGTTACGCGTGGTGGGCGTCAGACGCATTTTGCGCGTGTTCTGCCCTGGGTGCTGCAGGGCATCAAAAACGGTGTTGCAGGATCAAGGTCTTGCCCGGCTCGACGGTAACCTGGGTATGGAAGACAGGGGCCGCGCCGTTGCGGACTTCCACTTCATGCGGGCCGGCCGGCACGTCGAGGCGGTTGAGCGGCGGCGAAACGCCCATGTCGTTGCCATCGACAAACACCTGACCCCAGGGCGCAATGGCCAGGGACAGGGTTCCCGGCTCCGGTGGCGGCGGGGGCGGCGCCACCGGTTTGACCGCTTTGCGTGCCGCGTGTCGCGTAGCCGAGGCGCTTGCAGGTGCGCGATCGGCAGCCGCTTTGCTGCCCGGCGCGTCTGCTCCAGCGTTGCCGTCGCGGGTGCCACGGAGCCCATTGGCGTCGCCCTGGCCCGCCGAGCCTTGCGCCGTCGCGCCCGGCGCGGTTGAACCCTGCGCCGCTGGCGGCGGGTTGGAACCAGGGCTGGGGGCAACGGCTGCCGCGGCGGGTGCGCCCGCGACGACCGCCAGCGGCGCTGGCGCATCGTCCTCGCCGCGGTGACTGAAGTACCAGAAAGCGAAGGTCAGGGTGAGTCCCAGCACCGCGCAGCCGGTAGCGATCAATGGACCCGGCCCCGAAAGATGCGCGGGCAGGGGGGGCGTCTCGTGGAGGTCTTCGGCCGACGGCGAGGTGCCGGGTGGAACCGGACGGCCGGCAAAGGCGGCCAGGTCGTTGCGCAGCTGGGCAGCCGTCTGGTAGCGGTTGGCCGGATTCTTGGCGAGCGCGCGAAACACGATCTCATTGACTATGGGAGCGACGTCCGGTCGCCAGTGGCTCAGCGGCGGGGGCTCTACCTTCACCACTTTGGTGAGGATCTCGTCGACATTGGCGCCGTCGAAGGCCCGGTGACCGGTGATGACCTCGTAGAGGATGGCACCGATCGAGAAGACATCGCTGCGGGCGTCCAGGGGCCGGCCCAGTGCCTGTTCCGGCGACATGTAGTTGGGCGTGCCGATCAGCTTGGGCGGCTCATCGGCGCTGCTTTGCTTGCCCTGTGCCAGGGCGATGCCAAAGTCGAGCACCTTGGGCTTGAGATCCCGGGACATGAAAATATTGCTGGGCTTGATGTCCCGGTGGATGAGGCCGCGCCGGTGCGCGAAGTGCACGGCGTCGCAAACACGGGCGATCAGGGCGGCGGCGCTGTCCGGTGACATGGGCCGGTTTGCCGCCAGCCAGTGGTGCAGGTCGGACCCGTGGAGCCGCTCCATCGCGATGTAGGCAATGGAATCGGTCCGCCCGGCGTCGAAGACGGTCACGATGGAGGGGTGGTTGAGTCCAGCGGCCATCTTGGCTTCCTGCAGGAAGCCGGCTTCCGCGCCCTTCTGGGCCGGATTGAGCGGGTCCAGCGGTATGGCCTTGATGGCGATATCGCGTCCCAGGACCGGGTCGGTGGCGGCGTACACCACGCCATTGGACCCGCGGCCGATCTCCTCGCCCACGACAAACCGCCCGATATGACTCGGTACGGCCGGGCCTGGCGCGAGCTTTTTACGGCGGTCGCTGGCGAGCGCTGGTTGCATCTGCTGGACTTCTGGAGACTAAAGGCAGACGGTACCGTACCCCCCGCATGCGCCGGTATCGCGAAAACTGCCTAGCGTCTCCACGTTTTTCAACGTCTTAACGCCTTTAGTTTCTGAAACTGCGGGGCAGGGGCGGCTCCTGTACCAGCCCCCGGCGCTCCTCGACATGCTTGGCGTAGCGGTAAAAAGTGCCTTCCAGGTTGGCAAAGGCGATGATGAAGCCGGCCCAGCCATCGAGGAACCCCAGCTGAAAGACGTAATGACGCAGGAAGGCCGCCACGCCATGGAGCAGGGCGCCGGGCATGGAGGCCGGCGCCTGGCGGGCCCGCAGCCGCTCGGTGCCCAGGGTGGAGTAGCGCTGCATCTTGTGCAGCATCTGGGCGAGATCGCGAAAGGGAATCTGGGCGATGGGCTCGCGCAGCGTGCCCAGGCGGCCGTCCAGGACGAAGGTTTCATGCACCGCGTCCTCGGTGTACCGCAGGCGGCCGCGCCGGAAGAGCTGCGGCTGGCGGTAATCCGGCGTGTAGCCGGAGTGGCGCATCCAGCGACCGAAAACGAAATTGCGCCGCGGCACCCAATAAGCGTCTGCCGCATCGGCCGATTCGACCGTGGCGCGGATCTCGGCGGCGGCCGCCTCGGTGCAGCGTTCATCGGCATCCAGGCTGAAGACCCAGTCGCCCGTTAGCGCGTCCAGGGCCGTGTTGCGCAATTTGCCGAAACCCTCAAAGGGGATCTGGATGACGCGCGCCTGATAGCGCTGGCAGATCTCCACCGTGCCGTCGGTGCTGAAGGAATCGGCAACCACCACTTCGTCGGCCCAGGCCACGCTGCGCAGCGCGGCCTCGATCTTCTCGGCTTCGTTGAAGGCAATGATGTAGACGGAGATGCGCGGCATGCGGGTTCCGAGAGGGGTTCCGAAAGTACCGGCGGCGCCGTAGCGCCGTGGCGGGCCGGGGGTATGCCGATGGCGGCGCCCTTCCCGGGCAGGCGGCTATTATCCCGGATGCCGCCCGGCGGGTCGCCAGACCGCGGGCGCAGGCCGCCGGGTCCCGGCGGCGCCGTCAGTGGAGGCAGTGAATGAAAGCGATGGTCGTTGAAGTGGCCCGCTCCGGCGGGCCGGAGGTCATGGAGCTGGTGGAGCGCCCTGTGGCCGATCCCGCGCCGGGTGAAGTGCGCATCCGCCAGCGCGCTGTTGGCCTCAATTTCATCGATATCTACTTCCGCAGCGGCCAGTACACCGCGCCTTTGCCCCACGGACTGGGGATGGAAGCGGCCGGCGATGTCGAGGCGGTGGGCGCGGGCGTCAGCGGCATCAAGCCGGGCGACCGCGTTGCCTACGGCTCCGGCCCGCTGGGCGCCTACGCGCAGCTGCGCAATGTCCCGGTCCATCATGTCGTGCCCCTGCCCAAGGCCATCAGCTACGAAGCGGGCGCCGCGGTAATGCTCAAGGGCCTTACGGTGCAATATCTCTTTCGTCAGACCTACCGCCTGCAAGGCACGGAGACCATACTCTTCCATGCTGCGGCCGGTGGCGTGGGCCTGATTGCCTGCCAATGGGCGCGCGCCCTGGGCGTGAAGCTCATCGGCACGGTGGGCAGCGCCGCCAAGGCGCGCCTGGCAAAAGACCATGGCGCCTGGCAAGTCATCGACTACAGCACCGAGAACTTTGTCGAACGCGTCAAGGCCCTGACCAAGGGCGAGAAGGTGCCGGTCGTCTATGACGGCGTCGGCAAGGACACCTGGGAGGGGTCGTTGGACTGCCTGCAGCCGCGTGGCCTCATGGTCAGCTACGGCAGCGCCTCGGGGCCGGTTGCCGGTGTCAGTCTGGCCATACTCGCGCAGAAGGGTTCGCTGTACGTAACGCGTCCAACGCTCGCCACGTTCGTGGCGTCGCGCGAGCGACTGCTCGCATCCGCCGCGGAACTCTTTGGCCTTATGGAGAGCGGCGCAATAAAGGTGGCGATCGAACAACGCTACCCCCTGGCCGATGTGGCGCGGGCCCACGCCGACCTCGCCGCGCGCCGTACCACCGGTTCCTGCGTCCTCGTTCCTTGAGGTCTGCTGCCACGCTCTGGCGCGCCACGGCGGCCGTGCCCGGCGCACGGCTGCTGCTGGCGCTGCTGGCGGCCATGTTCCTGCTGCGGCTGTTCACGCTGGGCAGCTATCCGCTGATGGACACCAGCGAAGCGCGCTATGGCGAAATTGCCCGCGTGATGCTGACCACGGGCAATTGGGTCACGCCGCAGGAGGTTCCCGGCACGCCTTTTTGGGCCAAGCCGCCGCTGTATGCCTGGCTCAGCGCCGGCGCGATGCGTGTGCTGGGTGTGAACGAGTTCGCCTTGCGCCTGCCGGCGCTGCTGTGCGCGCTGGCAGTTGCGCTGCTCAGCGCCAACTGGGCCGCAGCCCTGCAGGCCCGCCGCGGCACCGGTACCGCACCCTGGGCGGGTCTCATCGCGATGGCGCTGCTGTTTACCGGTCTGGGCTTCTTTGCAGCCGCCGGCGCGGTGATGACCGATCCCTCGCTCGCGGTGTGCACCACGGCGATGCTGGCCGCTTTTCATGCCGTCGTCGTGCGCGGCTCGCGCAGCCCCCTGTGGCGCTACGGCTTTTTTGTGGCGATAGGACTGGGCATGCTGGCCAAGGGCCCGGTGGTGCTGCTTTACGGCGGCTTGACCATTGCCCTGTGGACCCTGTGGCAGCGCCGCCTGGGCACGGCATGGTCGTCCCTGCCGTGGATTACGGGAACCGTGCTCGCGGCCCTGATCTGCGTGCCGTGGTACATCGCCGCGGAACAGTCCACGCCGGGCTTCATCAACTACTTCCTGCTGGGCGAGCACGTGATGCGCTTTCTCCGGCCCGGCTGGCGCGGCGATCTGTACGGCACTGCGCATGCCGAGCCCATGGGCACGATATGGGTGTATCTCGCATCCTCCCTGGGCCTGCAGGCGCTGCTGGGCATAGTGGCCGCCGTAGCGGGCGCACGCGCAGCCGCATCGCCCGCCGGCACGGTCCGTGACGGTTCAAGGTCTTACCTTCTCCTGGCGGTATTCGTGCCCGTGGCTTTCTTCACCTTCGCCGGCAACATTATCTGGACGTACGTGCTGCCGGTGCTGGGTCCGCTGGCCGTGCTGATGGCGGACTTCCTGGCCGCACGCATCGGCGCGCAGGGCTGGCGCCGCGCCCTGGCGCTCACGCTGGGAATATCCGCGTCTGCCATTTTTTTGCTGATGGTGTTTCTTGTCCCGAACCACGTCAACGCGCATTCGAGCGCCCGACTGGTGGCGCAGTGGCGTGCGCACCAGCAGGCCGCCCCGGGCCCCCTGGTCTATCTGGGCCGCAAGGCACCGGCCTCGCTGCGCTTTTATTCGGGCGGAACCGTTCCGGCGGAGCCGGATCGTACGGCGGCCCTGTCAGCCATTGCGGCGGGCCATGACGGCTACGTGGCGATCGCGCCGCCGGGCGTGCCGGACCTCACCGCTTACGCGGCAAGCTTGCAGCCACCCCTGGTGGTGGAGGTCATCGCGCAGAACAAGGATCTGGCCATCGGCTGGGTACACACGGCGCGTTGAGTGAAGCAGGCATCACGCTGCCTTGCTGAGTTTGGCCGCCACGATCTTTTCTGCGGTCAGCGGCAGGCTGCGGACACGCGCCCCGCACGCGGCGTAC
>CAIQGU010000114.1 GCA_903871435.1 uncultured Burkholderiales bacterium
GTAATCCGCAGCCGTAATCGCCGCCCTCAGTGGCCGCCGGTGCTGCCGAACCCGCCCGCGCCGCGCTCGCTGGCTGCAAAGCTCTCCACGGTGCGCAAGCGCACCTGGTGCACGGGGATCACCACCAGCTGGGCCACCCGCTCCATGGGCTCCACGCGGTACGTGGCACTGCTGCGGTTCCAGAGTGAAACCATCAGCGGGCCCTGGTAGTCGGAATCGATCAGTCCGACGAGGTTGCCCAGCACGATGCCGTGCTTGTGCCCCAGTCCGGAGCGCGGCAGGATCACGGCAGCCAGCCCGGGATGCGCGAGATGGATGGCAAAGCCGGCCGGCACCAGGGCGCTGGCGCCCGGGGCCAGATCCAGCGGGGCATCGATGCAGGCGCGCAAATCGATACCCGCCGATCCCGCGGTGGCGTAGGACGGTGGCAGCTCGCGCAGGCGTTCATCAAGGATGCGGACCTGCAGATCGTCCTGCAGCCCGGCTTGCCCCGGTGGCGGGGTTGCGCTCATTGCGTGGACTCCATGCGCGTATCCAGCCGTTGCGCAATGGCGGCGACAATACGGCGCGCCTGTTTGAGCTTGGGCGCCATGGGCAGGGTCCGCGTGGTGCTGGCATCGACCAGCACGAGTTCCACGGCATCGGCACCGAGCGCGGCTTCCACCTGGTTGGCGATGATCATCGTCACACCCTTGGCCGCCAGCTTGGCGCGGGCATTCTCGACCAGCCGCTCGCTCTCAGCCGCAAAGCCCACGCACAGGGGAGGTGCGGGCAGGGCGGCAACACTCGCCAGGATGTCGGGGTTGGTTGCCAATGGCAGGGGCGCCGGTTGCGTACCGGGCTGCTTCTTGATCTTGGTGGTGCTGGGCTCGGCGGCACGCCAGTCGGCCACGGCCGCCACGGCGATGAACACATCGGCCGTATCGGCTTGCGCGAGCACCTGCTCGTGCATCTGGGCCGCACCGTCCACATCGATGCGTGCCACGCCATGCGGCGCCGCCAGGCCCGTGGGCCCGCTCACCAATGTGACAACGGCGCCAGCTTCGTGCGCGGCGCGCGCTAGCGCGTAGCCCATCTTTCCCGAGGAACGGTTGGTAATCCCGCGCACGGGATCGATCGCCTCGAAGGTTGGGCCCGCGGTGATGAGCACGCGGCGTCCGCGCAGGATCTTGGGCTGGAAGGCGGCTATGAGGTCGGCCACGATCTCGTCGGGCTCGAGCATTCGTCCAGCACCGGTTTCCCCGCAGGCCTGGTCTCCCTGGGCGGGGCCCAGCACCTGAACCCCGTCGAGCAACAGCTGCACCACATTGCGCTGAGTCGCGGCCTGTTCCCACATCTCGACGTTCATCGCGGGCGCAACCAGCAGCTGGCATTGCTCCCGGCGGCGCGCGAGAACCAGGGTGGACAGCAGGTCATCGCACAGGCCGTGGGCCAGCTTGGCGAGGAAGTTGGCGCTGGCCGGTGCAACGACGATCGCATCGGCATCGCGCGACAGCGCGATGTGCGCCATGCCGTCGGGCACGCGCGCGTCCCAGAGGTCATCGAACACCGGACGCCCGGTGAGCGCCTGCAGGCTCGCCGCGCCCACGAACTGCCGGGCCGAGGCGGTCATCACCGCCTGAACCTCGGCGCCCTGTTCGCGCAGGCGGCGCGCCAGTTCACACGCCTTGTAGGCGGCGATGCCGCCCGTGATACCCAAAACGATCTTGCGCCCGGCAAGCTCCATATGCGTGGCTCCCTGGTCAGGCAGGCGAACGGCGCAGGCCGCGCCGCAACTCTTCGAATATCAACAGTCCGGCGCCGCAGCAGATGGCGCTGTCGGCCACATTGAAGGCCGGGAAGTGGCCGCCGGGGAACAGGATTTCCAGCCAGGACCAGTGGAAGTCGAGAAAATCCACCACGTGGCCATGGTGCAGGCGGTCGATGAGATTGCCCAGCGCGCCACCCAGTACCAGGGCAAGCGCAGCCGCCAGCACACGCTCGCGCCAGTGCCCGGCGATGAGCCAGACGATGACGGCGCTCGCCGCGAGCGCCACCCCCACGAACAGCGGTCCCTGCCAGCCACCGGCATTGTTGAGCAGCGAGAAGGCCGCGCCGGTGTTGTAGGCCAGCACCAGGGTGAAGAACGACGTGACGGCAATGGCGTCGCCCGGCCGTTCCAGCACGGTGAGGATCTTGGCCTTGACGAGCTGGTCCGCCAGCACCACGGCGGCCGCCAGGGCCAGCCAGGGCAGCATGCCCCGCAGGTTTGAAGAACGGTCGTCGGCCATCAGACGCAATCCCGGTCTTCGCCGGCGCCGAAAAGATTGCTGGCGCAGCGGCCGCACAGCCCGGGGTGTGCGGGTTCCGCGCCCACGTCCGCCCGGTAGTGCCAGCACCGCTCGCATTTGGCGTGCGCGCTGGCCTGCACGTCGATGCGTTCGTCGGCGGCGGTCTGCGCCAGCTGCAGTCCGGCGCGGCTGGTGACGGTGAGGAACTTGAGCTCATTGCCCAGGCTGTGCAGCAGTTCGTAGCGCTCGGTGCCCACGTGGATGTCGATTTCGGCCTGCAGGGACGAGCCGATGGCGCCCTGTTCGCGCAGGGTTTCCAGGCGCTTGAGCACATCGGCGCGCACGGCGCGTATGCCGGCCCACTTGGCCAGCAGGGCATCGTGGGCCGGCACCGGTGGGGGTTCATGGAAGACCTGCGTGAAGATCGAAGCCTTGTCGTTGCGCTGGAACACGCGGTAGGCCTCGTCGGCGGTGAATGAGAGGAAGGGCGCCATGATGCGCAGCAGGGTGGCCGTTATGTGCCAGAGCGCGGTCTGCGCCGAGCGCCGCGCCAGCGACTGCGCGCCTGTGGTGTAGAGGCGGTCCTTGAGTATGTCCAGGTAAAAGGATCCCAGGTCCTCGGAGCAGAAGGTCTGCAGCTTGGACACCACGGGGTGGAACTCGAAGCGCTCGAAGTGCGCCCGCGCATCGGCCTGGAACTGGCCCACCAGGGCCAGCGCATAGCGGTCGATCTCGAGCATCTGCTCGAGCGGCACGGCCTGCGTCGCGACGTCGAAATCACTGGTGTTGGCCAGCAGGAAGCGCAGCGTGTTGCGAATGCGCCGGTAGGACTCGACCACCCGCTTGAGGATCTCGTCGCCTATGGTCATCTCGCCGGAGTAATCGGTGGCGGCAACCCACAGGCGGATGACTTCCGCGCCCATCTTGCCGGCGAGCTGCTGCGGATCGATGCCGTTGCCCAGGCTCTTGCTCATCTTGCGGCCCTGGCTGTCGACAACGAAGCCGTGGGTGAGCAGCGCCTTGTAGGGCGCGCGGCCGTCGATGGCCGAACCCACCAGCAGGGACGAATGGAACCAGCCGCGATGCTGGTCGGAGCCTTCCAGATAAAGGTCGGCCGGGTAGGATAGCTTGGCGCTATGCGAGCCGCGCATCACCGTGCGGTGCGTCGAGCCGGAATCGAACCAGACGTCGAGGATATCGTTGACCTTTTCATACTGCTCGGCCTCCGCCGGCGGCAGCACATCCTCGACCCGCGTGCGCGACCAGGCTTCGATGCCGCCTTGCTCCACCTTTTGCGCCGCCAGCTCGAGCAGTTCCAGCGTGCGCGGGTGCAGGGCGCCGGTGGCGCGGTTCAGGAAGAAGGGCAGGGGCACGCCCCAGTTGCGTTGGCGCGAGATGCACCAGTCGGGCCGGTTGGCGATCATGCTGTGGAGCCGCGCCTGGCCCCAGGACGGGTAGAACGCGGTGGCCTCGATGGCGTGCAGCGCCGTCTGGCGCAGGGTTTCCCCCACGGTCTCGGTCTGCAGCACGCCGCGGGTGTCGGCCGTGGTGCCGTCCATGCGCACGAACCACTGCGGCGCGGCGCGGTAGATCAGCGGCGACTTGTGGCGCCAGCAGTGCATGTAGCTGTGGTTCTGCTTGGCGGCGTGCAGCAGGCTGCCGGCGGCCTGCAGGGCATCGATGATGCGGGCGTTGGCATCCCAGATCTTCATCCCGCCAAAGAGCGGCAGGTCGGCTGCGTAGACGCCGTCGGCCTGTACCGGATTGAGGATCTGGTCGTTGGCCATGCCATAGTGCTTGCACGACTGGAAGTCTTCCACGCCGTAGGCGGGGGCGGAATGCACGATGCCGGTGCCGTCCTCGGCGCTGACGTAGGTGGCCAGATAAACCGGTGAGGTACGTGCATAGCCGGGGTCAAGGCTGGCCAGGGGGTGCACGAATTCGATACGGTCCAGCTGCTTGCCCACCGTGGTGGCGACCACCGAACCGGCAAGTCCAAAACGCTTGAGGCAGGTCTCGACCAGCGATTCGGCCAGTATCAGCAGGCGGTCTGCCGTTTCCACCAGTGCATAGCGCAGCTCCGGATGCAGGTTCAGCGCCTGGTTGGCGGGCAGGGTCCACGGGGTGGTGGTCCAGATTACCGTGCTGCAGGGCTTGTCCAGCGTGGCGACGCCGAACGCTTGCGCCACGCGCTCGGCCTGACCTGGCGCCAGCGCGAAAGCCACGTCCACCGTGGGCGACACCTTGTCCGCATATTCCACCTCGGCCTCGGCCAGCGCCGACTGGCAGTCGAAGCACCAGTTCACCGGCTTGAGACCACGGTAGACGAAGCCGCGCTCCATCATCCGCCCCAGGGTGCGGATCTCGTCCGCCTCGGAC
>CAIQGU010000115.1 GCA_903871435.1 uncultured Burkholderiales bacterium
CATGTGGCCTATCCGCAGCTGGCGCGCAATCCCGTGCACGAATTTGCACCCGCGCTCGACGAACTCGCCAATACAAATTGGGACAAGGGCAATGCGGATTTCCCGCCCACGACGTTCCAGGTGTCGAACATCCGGGCCGGCACCGGCGCGGGCAATGTGATTCCGGGTACATGCGAAGTGGATTTCAACCTGCGCTTTTCGCCCGAATCCGCCCCTTCGGCCCTCACGAGCCGGGTCGAACGCATACTGTTCGCGCATTCCGTGGAGTTTTCCATCGACTGGACACTGGGCGCCTCGCCCTTTCATTGTGCCCCGGGCGCCCTGATGGAGGCTCTCACGGGCGCCATACAGGACACGGTTGGCGTGAAGGCCACGCCCTCCACCACCGGAGGAACGTCCGACGGCCGCTTCCTGGCCACCCTGTGCCCGCAGGTCGCGGAATTTGGCCCTGTCAACGCCAGCATCCACAAGATCGACGAACACGTGCGCATTGCCGATATCGATGCGCTCAAGAACATCTATCGCGCAACCCTGGATCGGCTGCTGCCCTGATGCGGCCTTGCTGCAGGACGCAAACCTGGACCCGATTGGTGAATGAATGCTAAACGAAAGCGGAATGAACGCTGAATGAACGCGGAATGAATATCGACGCCAAAGCCAACCTGCGCACCATCCGCGACGCCCTGCGATTTGCGGTCACCTCGTTCAATGAAGCCGGCCTGTATTTTGGCCACGGCCAGATCGACGCCTACGAGGAAGCCGTATTTCTCGTGCTGCGCGCCCTCTCGCTGCCGATAGAGCGCATGGAAGTGTTTCTGGACGCCTTCCTCACCATCGGCGAGATCAACGAACTGCTGCAGCTCATCGACCGGCGCACCCGTTCCCGCCTCCCGGCGGCCTACCTGCTCAATGAAGCCTGGCTGCAGGGCTATCGCTTCTACGTGGATACCCGTTGCATCGTGCCGCGCTCGTTCATCGCCGAACTGCTCAAGGAAGAGCTGGCCCCTTGGGTGGCCGACCCCATGGAAGTGCGCAATGCGCTGGACCTGTGCACGGGCTCGGGCTGCCTGGCCGTGATGGCCGCCCATGTGTTCCCGGAGGCCGAGATCGATGCCATCGACCTGTCGCTCGATGCCCTGGCCGTGGCCACCCGCAACGTGGAAGACTACGACCTGCGCTCGCGCATCCGGCTGCTGTCGTCCAACCTGTTCGAAGCCATCCGCGGCCGCCGCTACAACCTCATCCTGAGCAACCCCCCTTACGTGACGCAGGCGTCCATGGAGAAGCTGCCGCCCGAGTACCGCCATGAGCCGCGCATGGCGCTGGCCGGTGGCAATGACGGCATGGATATCGTGCGCACGATCATTCGCGAGGCCAAATCGCACCTGACGCCCGGGGGCATCCTGGTGGTGGAAGTGGGCGATGGCCGCGCTGCGGTGGAACGCAGCTTTCCGGATCTGCCGCTTACCTGGCTGACGACGAGTGCGGGGGACGATATGGTGTTTCTGGCCCAACAGGAAGATTTGCCCGGATAAATTAACGCCGGGCTGAAGACGTGCGCTCGGCGACTACCCTCACCCCCG
>CAIQGU010000116.1 GCA_903871435.1 uncultured Burkholderiales bacterium
ATGATCCCCGCGAACAGGTCCGTGTCGTAGTTGTTGTTCTTGCCCTCGAGGAGTGCCGTGATGCGCTCGAGGCCGGCGCCCGTGTCGACGCTCGGCTTCGGGAGCGGCGTCTGCTTCCCGGACGCGTCGCGGTCGAACTGCATGAAGACGAGGTTCCAGATCTCGATGTAACGGTCGCCATCGGCATCGGGCGAGCCGGGCAGTCCCCCGGCGACAGCAGGTCCATGGTCGTAGAAAATTTCCGAACACGGCCCGCAGGGGCCGGTATCGGCCATTTGCCAGAAATTGTCGGAGGTGTAACGGCCGGCGAGGGGCTTGTCACCGATGCGGATGACACGCTCTGGCGCCACGCCGACTTCGCGCGTCCAGATGTCGAAGGCTTCGTCGTCGTCGATATAGACCGTAACCCAGAGGCGGTCGACGGGAAGGTGGTACACCGTGGTGAGCAGTTCCCAGGCAAAGGCGATGGCCTCGCGCTTGAAGTAATCGCCGAAGCTGAAGTTGCCCAGCATCTCGAAGAACGTGTGATGACGCGCGGTATAGCCGACGTTCTCCAGGTCGTTGTGCTTGCCGCCGGCGCGCAGCGACTTCTGCGCCGATACCGCCCGGTTGTAGGGGCGCGTCTCGCGGCCGGTGAATACGTCCTTGAACTGCACCATGCCGGAATTGGTGAACAGCAAGGTGGGGTCGTTGGCCGGCACCAGGGATGCGGCCCGCACGCGGGTGTGCCCCCGATCGGCAAAGAACTTGAGGAATTGCTCGCGGATTTCGGAACTGGTCATGGGCTGGGGGCCGCACCCGCGCCGGCGGATACGGCCGCTTGGATGCGGACGTCAACGCCGGATCATACTGGCACCGCCCGCCATCCGCTGCAGCGCTGGAGCGGAGCGCCGCGGAGCCCCCGGCTAGACGATCTTGGAGTAAGGCCGCCGGGCGCGGTCTTCGCGCAGGTAGCGGTCGAAGACCATCGCCATGGCCCGGACCAGCAACTTGCCCTTGGGCGTGACGCTGATCCAGTCCTTGCTGCATTCGACGAGCCCCGCTTCCTCGAATTGGACCAGTTCCGCCAGTTCGCGGGCGAAATACTCGTCAAAGTCGATGAGGTGAGCGGTGGAGATGGATTCCTTAGCGACTTCGAAATGACACATCAGCGCCATGATCACGGCACGGCGCACCACGTCATCGGCGTTGAGCATGATGCCGCGCTGGGTGGGCAGCACGCCGCCGCGCAGGCACTCGTAGTACTCGTCCAGGGTACGGACACTCTGGGCGTAGGTGGGGCCCACCTTGCTGATGGCCGAAACTCCCAGGCCGATCAGGTCGTAGTCGGGACGCGTGCTGTACCCCTGGAAATTGCGGTGCAGGCGGCCCTGCCGCTGGGCGCGCGCGAGATCGTCGTTGGTCTTGGCAAAATGATCCATGCCGATGTATTCATATCCGGCGGCGCAGAGGCGGCGGATGGCCTCCATCATGATGGTGAGCTTGTCCTGCGGCGACGGCAGCGCGGCCGCGTCAATGCGCCGCTGCGGCTTGAAGCGCTCCGGCAGGTGGGCATAGTGGTAGAGCGCAATGCGGTCGGGGCTGAGTTCCAGAACCCGGTCGAGGGTGGCGCCAAACCGCGCCGGCGTCTGCAACGGCAGGCCGTAGATCAGGTCGAGGTTGACCGAGGTAAAGCCAGCCGCCCGGGCCGCATCGATCGACGCCTGGGTCACTTCGAAGCTCTGGATGCGGTTTACGGCCGCCTGCACCTGAGCGTCGAAATCCTGCACGCCTATCGACAGGCGGTTGAATCCCAGGGCTCCCAGTACCCGGATCTTCTCCGGGGGGGCAGTACGCGGATCAATCTCGATGCTGATCTCGGCGCGTGGGTCGATGGCAAAGCGGGCGTGCAACAGCCCCATGACCTTCTGCAGTTCCTCGCTGGACAGGTAGGTGGGCGTGCCGCCGCCCAGATGCAGCTGTTCCACGCGGCGCGCGCCCTTGACCTGCGCGGCCACTAGACCGATCTCCTTTTCCAGGTAGCCCAGGTACTCCGCAGCCTTGGCGTGGTCACGGGTGACGATCTTGTTGCATCCGCAGTAGTAACAGATGGTGTTGCAGAACGGGACATGGACATACAAGGAAAGCGGCCGCGGCCCCCCGGTACCCGGCTCGGCGAGCCAGCGCCCGTAGGCCGCGGCGTCGAAGGCTTCAACAAAGCGGTCCGCTGTGGGGTAGGAGGTGTAGCGGGGCCCGGGTTGGTCGTAGCGCCGCAGGGTGGCCCGGTCGGGTAGCTCCACCTGGTTGTCTTGATGACGCACCTGGTCGGCGATCGACTCGCTCCCGATTACGTCTTCCAGCTGCGCGTTTTCCATGTTGTCCACCCTGACGCCCCCCTGCCCGCTTTTATTGTTGATTCGGCAGCGCTATTCGGTTCGCTGGCCGGCTGGCGAGTAATATGACAGTTCGGGTGTGGATGGGTTTGATACGCATCAAGCTCTGGGCGGCTGCGTCCCTGCCGGTGGTGGGGCTAAGTCAACCTGCCGGCCACCCAAAAGGCCTTTTTTAGCAAGCTTTGGTTTCGGGAAATGCCATGGACCGCGCTGCTGCCGTGAATATGGCCCATCTGCGGGTCGCCTGCTCCAACTGCAACCTGCGGGAGTTGTGCCTCCCCATCGGGCTGAGTTCCGAGGAACTGGACCGTGTCGACCAGATCGTGGCCACGCGCCGAAAGATCCGTCGCGGCGAAGTGCTGTTTCGGGCCGGCGACCGGTTCGATTCCCTCTACGCCGTGCGTCTTGGGTTCCTGAAGAGCACGCTGGTCTCCGCTGACGGGCATGAACAAGTCACGGGCTTTCACATGGCAGGGGAAATTGTCGGCCTGGACGGCATTTCGGCCGACAGCCACACCTGCGATACCACGGCGCTGGAAGACACGGAAGTCTGCGTCATTCCGTATGAGCGGCTCGAAGAGTTTTCCGCCACCTTGCCAGCGCTGCAGACCCACCTGCGCAAAGTCATGAGCCGGGAAATCGTGCGCGAGCACGGGGTGATGCTGCTGCTGGGCAGCATGCGGGCCGAAGAGCGGCTGGCCGCATTCCTGCTGAACCTGTCCCAGCGCTTCGAAGCGCGCGGCTACTCGCGCACGGAGTTCGTTCTGCGCATGACGCGGGCGGAGATCGGCAGTTATCTTGGGCTCAAGCTCGAGACGGTGAGCCGGGCGCTATCGCATTTCGCGCAGGAATCCCTGATAGCCGTCGACCAGAAGCACGTTCGCATCGTCAATGCCGAAGGTCTGCGCGCCCTGCTGGGAAGCAGCGCGCTCAAGTCCCAGTAAAGGGCACGCGCGGGGCCGGTACCTGCAGATCCGCGTCCGGCTTGATCAGATCGATGCGGTCGGTGCAGATCGCGTCAACGCCCCAATCGAGCAGTTCGCGCGCCCGCGCGGGGTCGTTGACGGTGTAGCAGAGCAGGCCGTATCCGGCTGCCCGTATGGCGTGTGCAACCTGCGCGCTCAGATGGTGGTGGTCGCAGTGCAGGGAAAAAGCGCCCAGCCGCCGCAGTACGGCCTGCCAGTCAGACGGCACCTCGGTAAAAAGGACGCCCAGGCGCAAGCCGGGCGCCGCCAGGCGAGCCGCCACCAGCGCATCGGGAGAGAACGACGACAGCAGCGGCGGGGGCGTGGCCTGGCTGTCGTGGCGGCCCGGGAACGGTGCCCGAGACCAGAATTGCGCAACCGCGCGGGCGACCAACTCGCCGGTGCGAACCTCGTGACCGGGCACCGGTTTGATTTCCACATTCAGCCAGATACCCTGCTCACTGCAGCGCTGCAGCGCCGCATCCAGGGTAGGTACCCGGGCCGCGGCAAACCGTGCATCGAGCCAACTGCCGGCATCCAGGCCGGCGACGTGGTCGGCGTTCACCTCGTCAAGGCGGCCGCGGCCGTTGGTCGTGCGCTCGAGGGTGTCATCGTGGAGCAGCACAGGAATCTCGTCACGGGTGAGCGCCGCGTCGATTTCGGCCGCACGGTAACCCAGTTGCCATCCCGTATCGATGGCCAGCAGGGTGTTTTCCGGGGCCAGGATGCCACCGCCCCGATGCGCCACCAGGCGTGGATAGGGCCAGATCATTGCGGCAAGCGGAGCGGCGGCCGGCGATGCCGGGCCGTCAGGCGGGAACGCGCGACGCGACGAGTACCGCGTTGCTGCCGCCAAAGGCGAAGGAATTGGACATGACGTGGTCCAGGCGGACACCATCACGGGCCCGGTTGGGCACGTAGTCCAGATCGCAGGCTGGATCGGGCTGATGCAGGTTGATAGTGGGCGGCAGAAAACCGTGCTCCATGGCCAGCAAGGCGGCAATGAACTCGACGGCACCCGTTGCACCCATCAGGTGGCCATGCATGGACTTGGTGGAGGAGACCGGCACGTGTGCCGCATGTTCGGCAAACACACGCTTGATGGCCTCGGTTTCGGTGATGTCCCCGGCCAGCGTCGCGGTGCCGTGCGCGTTGATGTAACCGATGTCGGCGGGCTGAAGACCCGCATCGGCCAGTGCCGCCCGCATGGCCGCAGACTGCCCGGAGGGATCCGGCTTGGTCAGGTGAACGGCATCGGTGCGGGCACCGTAACCACTCAGGCAGGCATGAATGCGGGCGCCGCGCGCACGCGCATGCGACTCTTCCTCCAGGATCACGAATCCGGCGCCCTCGGCAAGAACCAGGCCCGTGCGGTCCTTGGAAAAAGGCCGGCACGCGGTCTCCGGGTGCTGGGAATCGGGGATGGCCAGGGTCCGCATCGCCTGCCAGGCCGCGATCGTTCCGAAAGTCAGAAGTGCCTCCGTACCGCCGGCGATGGCCACGTCGGCTTGCCCTGTGCGGATGGCCCGTGCGGCTTCGCCAATGGCAATGGCCGAGGAGGAACACGCCGTGGAATACGTGAGGCTCTGGCCATGGCAGCCAAAATCGATGGCGATATGCGCGGCGGCGGCATTGTTCATGCCCTTGACCACGAGAAGCGGGTTGAGTCGTGCGCCACCACGCAGCAGCAGTTCCTCGTAGCCTTGCTGCACCGATTCGGCGCCGCCCATGCCGGTACCCACCGCGATGATCGCTTCGTTCAGGGCGGCGTGTCCAGCGAGGCCCGCCTGGTTCACGGCCTCGTGTGCCGCGATCAGGCCCAGGCTGCTGTAGCGGTCCATAGCGGCCATGCGGCTGCGCGGCAGCACGCTATCGGTGGGCATGTCGACAATGCCGAACGCGTTGTAGGCCAGGCGATCGGAGAACGCGCTGCTCATGGCGCGGATGCCCGAGCGCCCAGCCTGCAGGCTGGCCAGGAATGCAGGAACGCCACAGCCGAGCGGCGTTATAGCGCCCAGACCGGTAATGCAGACTCTGCGATAGGCGCTCATTGCTGGATGCAAGGTGGCGTTATTTACGGTGCGAACCGCGGCGGTAAGTACTGCGGCTGGGGGAAATATGTACCAGCCGGCGACAAGCTGAGCTTAACGCAACGCGTGACCGTAATGCCGCGGCGCAACGCCCGCGCCGGGATATCAGGCTGCCTGGGTTGGCTGCTGATCGCGGACGGCGCGTTCGATCTCCGCGACCACGTCGGCTACGGTGACCAGGGGGGCGCGTGAGTCTGCCATGCGGATGTTGAACTTCTCTTCCATCTGGAACATGAATTCGATCATGGCCAATGAATCGATACCAAAACTGGATATTTCCGTTTCGGGAGTGAGCTTGTCCGGTTCAATGCCGAAATGCTCTGCGATCAAGGACTTGATCTTATCGGCGAGATCGTCGTTCATGAAATTTTTGTTACCGATAAGTGCTCGGGCACAGTGCCTTCGCCGTATACGTCGGGACGCCAGGGTCCGGAATGCTCGGCGACGCGCAACAGCCCGGATGGATTGATGCGACAACGCACGGCATATCTTTTTTTACTGCCAATCTTTGGTGCCCGCTCAGTGCACGCGACCAGATTCCTATTGTACTCACCCGCGGTACTCAACCGTGGTACTCACCCGTGCGCACCCGGCCAGCCAGCTTCAGACGTCAGCCGAAGCCGGTAACCACTCCGGGCTCAGCAGCCACCCTTTCAGGGCTGACATTTTACATGTTATCCCGGTGCAATAAACCACAGGGGCCTCCTGGGCCCGACCCGCAGGCAGCAGCATGCGAAAAGCGGCGTGGCCCTGAGCGCGGTTAAGATCGCACGCATTGCCTGGGTGCCGGCCGCGGCGCCAGGACCTGGGCACGGCGAAGGGTGGCACTTCAGAACCGCAGATGAACAACCATACCGACTTTGATTGGGCCAATCCGTATCCGAGCGTTCGTGCGCCCGTTTTCGCGCGCAACGTCGTGGCTACCTCGCAACCCTTGGCGGCCAGCGCCGGAATGCTCATCATGGCGCGCGGTGGCAATGCCATCGACGCGGCAATCGCCGCGGCGGCGACGATCACCCTCACGGAGCCCTGCTCCAATGGCCTGGGTTCCGATCTCTTCGCCCAGGTCTGGGACGGCCAAAGGCTGCAGGGCCTCAACGCCAGCGGTACTGCGCCGGCTGCCTGGACACCCGCCTACTTCTCGGCGCGCTACGGCACCGATCCGGCGCGACGGCCGGTGCGTGGCTGGGATACGGTCACGGTGCCCGGCGTGGTCGCGGGCTGGAGCGCACTGCACGGACGCTACGGCCGGCTGCCGCTTGCCGATGTGCTGGCACCGGCTATTGACGTTGCCGAACGCGGCTACGCGG
>CAIQGU010000117.1 GCA_903871435.1 uncultured Burkholderiales bacterium
GAACTGACCGCTGCTGCGGTCGTAGACCGAAACGCCGATGACGTCCGATGGCAGCAGATCGCTGGTGAACTGGATGCGCCGGAAGGGCAAGCCCAGCGAAATGGCGATGGCGTGCGCCAGCGTGGTCTTGCCAACGCCGGGCGCGTCCTCGATCAGCAGGTGTCCGCCTGCCAGCAGGCAGGTTAGGCTCTGGCGTATCTGCAGATCCTTGCCGACGATGACGCTGCCGATACGCGCAGCACAAGCCTGGAATTTCTCTAACATGGGAAGGTGGAATCCGAAAGTGAAGGAACGTACTTGGCTACGGGATTAATGACACACGCCGCCTGCGCGGCGCACGAAATGGGCAGCTGGCACCCGGAGTGCCCGGCGCGTCTGGCGGCTATTCACGACCGACTGATCATTACGGGCCTGGCCCCTCATCTGGAGTACCGGACAGTGCCCCCTGCGGCCCTGAGCGCTCTGGAACGTGCCCATGATCCGGCATATGTTGACATGTTGCAACGCAGCGTTCCGGCCAGTGGATACCACGTGCTGGATCCGGACACCCTGATGTGCCCGCATACCTGGCAGGCGGCCAGCCATGCGGCCGGTGCCGTCATTGCTGCCACCGACCAGGTGCTTGCCGGCGAGCTCGATAATGCCTTTTGCGCCGTGCGCCCGCCCGGCCATCATGCGCGGCCGGCGACGGCCATGGGTTTTTGCCTGCTCAACAATATCGCTATCGGCGTCTACCACGCCCTGGAAGTGCATGGGCTCGAACGGGTTGCGGTGATCGATTTCGATGTCCATCATGGAAACGGTACGGAAGAGATCCTGGCCGGAATTGAATATGGTGCAGAACGGGTCCTGATGACCAGCTTTTTTCAGCATCCGTTCTACCCGTACTCCGGTGCCGACAATCCCATGGAAAACATGGTCAACGTGCCGTTACCCGCCGGATCCGATGGCGCCCGCGTCCGGGCGGTAGTCGACGAGGTCTGGCTGCCGCGGCTCGAGGCATTCAAGCCGCAGATGATCTTCATTTCCGCCGGTTTCGATGCGCACCGGGAGGACGATATCGGCCAGATGAGCCTGATCGAGGCCGATTATGTCTACATCACTCAACGGCTCATGGATCTTGCGCAGCGCCACTGCGGCGGTCGCATCGTGAGCTCCCTGGAGGGCGGGTACAACCTCAGCGCCCTGGCACGCAGCGTCGAGTGCCACGTACGCACGCTGGCGCAGCTTTGAACTGCCGGTAGCCCGGATAACGCTTACCCCGAAAGGCAAAACCCGCAAAATGAGCGCAAGCATCCCGAACACTGCCGCGGCCGATCTGCCGGCGGTATTGACCGTCAACACTGGCGGGGTTTTACGCCTGACGCTCAACCGGCCACAGCAATACAACGCGCTGTCCGAAGAAATGCTCGCCGCCCTGCGCGCGGCGCTGGCCGCCGCGGCAGACGACGCGAGCGTCCGTGTGGTGGTGCTGGCCGCTGCCGGCAAGGCCTTTTGCGCGGGGCACGACCTGCGCCAGATCCAGGAAAACCCGCGCCGCGATTATTACCAGTGGCTGTTTGCCGAGTGCGCGCGCATGGTGGGCCAGATCCGCAATCTGCCCCAGCCCGTGATAGCGCGGGTCCAGGGCGTGGCCACGGCCGGCGGCTGCCAGCTGGTTGCGGCCTGCGATCTTGCCGTGGCTGCCGATACCGCGCGGTTCGCGGTTTCGGGCATCAATATTGGCCTGTTTTGCGCCACGCCGGCGGTGCCTTTGTCCCGCAACATCGGCCAGAAGCAGGCTTTTGAAATGCTCATTACGGGCGAGTTCATCGACGCGGCGACCGCTCGTGAGCGCGGACTGGTCAACCGCGTGGTTGCTGCGGACGCGCTGGATGCCCAGATCGATGAACTTGCCCATGCCATCCTGAGCAAGCCGGCCGGTATCGTTGCGGCTGGCAAGGCGCTTTTTTACCGCCAGCAGGAAATGGGAACGACGGCCGCCTATCAGCTTGCCGTCCAGGCCATGGCTGATAACGTGATGAGCCCTGTCGCGCAGGAAGGCATCAGCGCCTTCCTGGGCAAGCGCCCACCCAACTGGATATTGGGGTAGCCCCGGCGCTCAGCGGGCCACGGCGACCGCGTTGGCCGGGGCCACGGCGAATTCCGCAAGGACCTCGGCGAACATGTCGATGGCCCAGTCGAGCGCTTCGGTGCCGATGACCAAGGGCGGGGCGAAGCGGATCACCGTGTCATGGGTTTCCTTGGACAGCACGCCGCGCTCGACCAGGCGCTCCACGACGGACCGCGCACGTACCAGAGTCGGATCCAGATCGACGCCGGCCCACAGGCCGCGCCCACGCACCTCGCGTATCAGCGGCACGGACTGGCTGTCCTGCAAGGCCTGCAGCCGCTGCAGCAGGTGCTGGCCCAGGACGGCGCTGCGCTCGACCAGTCCTTCGTCCTCGATGACCTGCAAGGCTTCCAGGCCGACAGCGGCCGCCAGCGGGTTGCCGCCAAAGGTGGAGCCATGACTGCCGGGCTGGAAGAGATCCATCACTTCGCGGGTGGCGACGAAGGCGCTGACCGGCAGCAGGCCGCCGCCCAGGGCCTTGCCCAGTATCAGGCCGTCAGGCCGGATGCCCTCGTGCTGGTGCGCGAACCAGCGGCCCGTCCTGCCCAGGCCCGACTGGATCTCATCGAGGATCAGCAGCACTTTTTGTTCATCGCATAGCGCCCGCGCCGCCTGCAGGAATCCGGGTGGGGGTACGCGTATGCCCGCCTCGCCCTGGATCGGCTCGATGATGACGGCGCAGGTATTGGCATCGATGGCCGCCCGCAAGGCCGCGATGTCGCCAAACGCGAAATGCCGGAAACCCGGCGTGAAGGGTCCAAAGTCCGCGCGGTAGTCGTCTTCGGAGGAAAATCCGACCACCGTGGTCGTGCGGCCGTGAAAATTGCCCTCGGCAACCACGATATTGGCCTGCCCCGCTGGTATGCCCTTGGCACGATAGCCCCAACGGCGCGCTGCCTTGATGGCAGCTTCGACCGATTCCACGCCGCCATTGGATGGCAGGGCCTTGTCCAGCCCGGTTATGCCCACGAGCTTTTCCAGGAAAGGCCCCAACACCTGGGTGCGGAACGCCCGCGACGTGATGGCCACGCGCTGCGCCTGGGCCGTGAGTGCGGCAACGAGGCGCGGGTGTGCATGCCCGTGGCTGACGGCCGAGTACGCGCTCATCATGTCGACATAACGGCGGCCATCGATGTCGAAGAGCCACTCGCCCTTGCCACTTTGCACGACGACGTCGATGGGCGCGTAGTTATTGGCGCCGACCCGCTGTTCGAGCGCTATGACGTCAGCGGCGGCCGATTGCCCTGCCCGATCGGAATTTCCCATGCTTGACCCTTGAATATGGCATCGCGTGCCGCAGGCGCCCTGCGGCGTGGCTATTTCTTCGCCAGTGCTGATGCTACAGGGCCTGCGACGGGTGCTGCCGGGGCGGGGTTGCCCGGAATGTTCTGCTGCTGCTGGCGGATCAGCCGCAGCAGGGGATTGAGTTGCTGGATCAAGCGTGGCAGGTGCGGCACGACCTCCGCGCCTCGGCCGGATCCGATCAGGGCCAGCGCCAGGCTGATATCCATCGATCCGACTTCGGCGTTCGGGTCGAAGCCGCTGGCGCGGGCCGCCTCGGAGGTGCCCAGCATGATGCGGCGCGAGCGCGATGCCTGGGCCATTTGCGCGCGCTTCTGGGCCTGGATCCGCAGATCGGTCGCGCCCAACTGCAGTTCCTCGGAAAGCGTTGCAACGCCTATGCAGGTCCACACCTCCACGCCGGGCCCCGCTGCGTCGACGTTCTCCAGCACCTTGCGCAAGCGCGAGGCAAATCGCAGCATGTCGGTCATGCCGTTGTTTTGCGTCGCGACGCAAAATTCAGCGGCCGCCGAACGGGTGCCAAGATCCTCCAGGCGCACCGAGGCGGCCAGCGCGCGGCCCACCAGTTTCAGGCGTTTTTCGGTATCGCCTTCCCGGCCCTGCTGGTTGGTGGCATGCAACTCGACCCGCACGCAGATCAGCGCCAGGTCGGTGAACGCGCGCCGCGCATAGGACAACAGCTTGTCCACCTGCTTGTCGAATTCGGCCAGCGTCAGCAATTCCGTATCGGGGTCCACGGTGCGGGCCGAATCGAGTTCGCTGCGGCTTGCGCTCAGGGCTTCCCGCGTGGACGACAACTCGACGAGCACCTGCAGTCGCGACAGCAGTTCCGCCGCTATGTTCTCGGCGGGCGCGTCGTCAATCACCAGTTCCGTCCCCGCCAGTTCCTGGGTGCGCCGGGAATCGCTCGCGCTGCCGCCGGCCACGAGCACGATCGCGGGCAGCTCGCGGATGCGCTGCACCTTGGAAGCCCGCAGCCGCGCAATCAGCTCGAACGTGCGCAGCGTGGGCAGCATGGCATCGCCGATCACCGCGCGTATCGAGGAATCGAGCAGCACGGCCTGCCAGGCGGTCTCGGCATCGCCCACCTCGCGCACTTCAAAGTGCTCCCGCAGCGGCTCGCCGATGGCGCCGCGGATGATGGGTGCCCCTCCCAGCGCCAGGACGCGCGGGCGCGAATCGGTGGCGTGGGGTAGGCCCCCGCCGGACTGGGTGATGGGGCCTACGGTGCTGGGGCCGCTCTGACTGAGCGGGCCAGCAGTGTTGCCTGGAAAAGACGAATTCATGGTTGGCGCGCGCCGGTTGCCACTGGCGTGGTCTGTCCCCAGTTACGTCGTTTGAGCTGCAAAATGGTGGGCACGATCATTTCCCGATAGCGGCCGCGCCAGCCGCCGAGCACGGGGCTGCCGATCGCTTACCAACATATCACGGCCGGCATGGCCGCTTCGCTGCGAATCAGGGGGTGTTAGGGGTACCAATTCCGGCGAGGTTCTGCCGGGCGCGGTCGATCACGGCGGATATGGCCACCGCCTGCGCCGCCACGGCCTTTTCCCCTTCCCGGATCGCCGCCTCGCGGGCGGCAAAATCCGTGCTGCCAACCGAGCCCAGCGACGGCCGGATGACGATGTCGGCCGACTGCAGTTCGGTGCGGGCGATCGTCTGCCCCATGATGGCAAAGGTCTGCAGGACGATATCGAAGGCGCCGGTCGTGCTCTGGTCGGCCGGATTGCGGGAGATGTCCACGGCAATGACCACGTCGGCGCCCAGCTGCCGGGCGACGCGAACCGGGATGGGACTGACCAATCCGCCGTCCACATACTCACGTCCGCCGATGGTTACCGGCTGGAAAACCCCCGGAACGCTGCTGGATGCGCGCACGGCCATGCCGACATTGCCGCGTTCGAAAATCTTCATTTCCCCGCTACCCAGGTCGGTGGCCACCACGGCCAGCTTGCGGGGCAGCTTCTCGATCGGCCGCTGGTCGACCTTGCGATTGACGAACTCCTGCAGGGCCATGCCCTTGAAGAATCCGCGTGACGGCAGGGACCAGTCGGTGATGGCCGATTCTTCGAACTGCAGGGCTACCGATTGCAGGTCAGCGCCGGCATATCCGGCACAATAGAGCGCGGCAACGAAGCTGCCCGCACTCGTGCCCACGACGATGTCGGGTTCGATGCCACGCGCCTCCAGTGCCTTGATGACGCCAACGTGGGCAAATCCGCGCGCCGCGCCGCCACCCAGGGCGAGCGCAATGCGCAGGGGCCGGGGCGCTGCCGGCAGGGGCGGGGGCGCGGGCGCAAGGGCAGGCGCTTCCGGGACCGGTGTTGCCGCCACCACCGGTTCCCGGCCCGATGCTGCAACGCCCCCAGGTTGCACAAGGTTCTGGCATCCCGCGAGCAGCGCCATCAGGCAAGAGGCTGCCGCCCGGCGTAATTGCGTTTTCATCATCGGCGCGATTGTATTCGTCCGTCGCAGGTATTCGTCCATCGATGTGGCCGGGATGGCCGTCGGCCTTTCCCCCGACGGGCGGCGCGGGTGGACGCGTAGTATTCTTCTGCGCAATTCGTGCAGACCCCGGCGCTGCCACAAGTGGCATGGTTTGCCGGTGGTTTTCACTGGCATGTTTCGCCGGCAGGGTTCGCGCGGCGGTGGTTTCACAACGGAATGAACTGCGGTTGGAGCGACGATGAAGGTCCTGGTCTGTGTAAAGCGCGTGGTCGACTACAACGTCAAGGTGCGGGTAAAGCCTGACCAGTCGGGCGTGGATGTGGCCAACGTGAAGATGTCGATGAATCCTTTCGACGAGATCGCGGTCGAGCAGGCCGTGCGGCTCAAGGAGGCGGCGGTTGCTACCGAAATCGTGGCTGTCTCCTGCGGCGTGGCGCAGTGCCAGGAAACCCTGCGTACGGCGCTGGCGATCGGCGCGGACCGGGCCATATTGGTAGAGACCGATGTCGAGTTGCAACCGCTGGCGGTGGCCAAGCTGCTGGCCGCCGTGGTCGAGCGGGAACAGCCGCAGCTGATCATCCTGGGCAAACAGGCCATCGACGACGACGCCAATCAGACGGGCCAGATGGTCGCGGCCCTGCGCTCGTTGCCGCAGGCAACATTTGCCTCCAAGCTGTCGATCGAGGGCGGGTGGGCCGAGGTCACACGGGAAGTCGATGGCGGGCTCGAGACCATTGCGGTGGCGCTGCCGGCCGTGATCACGACGGATTTGCGGCTGAACGAACCCCGTTATGTGACGCTGCCCAACATCATGAAAGCGAAGAAGAAACCGCTCGAAGTCCTGACGCCGGCTGCGCTGGGTGTCGATGTCGCGCCGCGCTTGAAGACGGTCAAGGTCAGCGAACCCGCGCAGCGCAAGGCGGGCATACGCGTCGCCGATGTGGACACCCTGGTTGCCAAGCTGCGCGACGAGGCCAAGGTCATCACCTGATATCCGGAAACCGAACATGAAAGCACTGATACTGGCGGAGCACGACAATGCCACCGTCAAGGCCGCCACGCGCAACGTGGTGACGGCAGCGATCGAAGCCGCGGGCAGCGTCGACATTCTCATCGTCGGCAGCGCTTGCTCCGGCGCCGCCGCGCAGGCTGCCGCCATCGCGGGCGTGGGCCGCGTGTTCGTAGCCGATGCCCCGCAATTTGCCGATGGCCTGGCCGAGAATGTCGCGCCCCAGGTGCTTGCCGTGCTCGACGGCTATACCCACGTCTTTGCGCCCGCCAGCAGCTACGGCAAGAACGTGCTTCCGCGTGTGGCCGCCCAGCGCGACTGCGCGCAGATCTCCGACGCCATTGCCGTGCTTGGCCCCGATACCTATGCGCGCCCCATTTACGCGGGCAATGCCATTGCCACGGTGCAGAGCGCAGACCCGGTCATTTTTGTCACTGTGCGTCCGACCAGTTTTGCGCCGGCCGGCGACGGCGGCAACGCTGGGATTCAGGCCGTCAGCGCGGTGGGTGATGCGGGCACGTCGCGCTTCGTGGGCCGTGCGGTCGCTAAATCTGACCGTCCCGAACTGCAAGGCGCCAAGGTGGTGGTGTCCGGCGGCCGCGCCCTGGGTTCGGCCGAGAATTTCCAGCTGCTCGAGAAACTCGCCTTGCGGCTCAATGCGGCCCTGGGCGCTTCCCGGGCAGCCGTCGACGCCGGTTACGCTCCCAACGACTGGCAGGTAGGGCAAACCGGCAAGATCGTAGCGCCGCAGCTTTACGTTGCCATCGGTATCTCCGGCGCCATCCAGCATTTGGCGGGCATGAAGGATTCCAAGGTGATAGTCGCCATCAACAAGGATGCCGACGCGCCCATCTTCCAGGTTGCCGACTACGGTCTTGTCGCCGACCTCTTCGAAGCCGTTCCGGAGCTCATCACCAAGCTGGGGTAACAGGTCATGGATTACCGTGCGCCGTTGCGCGAAATGCAGTTCGTGCTTCACGAGCTGGCCGACTTGAAGGCCATCCAGGCATTGCCGGGATCCGAGGAGGCCAGCGACGACACGGTAGCGGCTGTGCTTGAAGAGTGCGCGCGACTGACCGGCGAAGTCATATCGCCACTCAACCGCGTGGGTGACACCGATCCGCCGCGCTGGGCTGACGGCAAAGTGACAACCTCCCCGGGGTTTGCCAAGGCGTTCCGCGCTTTTGTCGAGGGCGGCTGGCAGGGTGTCATGCATCCCGCGGAGCACGGCGGCCAGGGCTTGCCCAAGCTGGTTGCCACGCCATGCCTGGAAATGCTGCAGTCGGCCAATCTCGCATTTTCGCTGTGCCCCCTGCTTACCGATGGCGCCATCGAGGCACTGCTCACCGCGGGCTCCGAGGCCTTGCAGCACCGCTATGTGCCGCCGCTGATCGACGGACGCTGGACCGGCACCATGAACCTGACCGAGCCGCAGGCCGGTTCCGATCTGTCGCTGGTGCGCACCCGCGCCGAACGCGAGCCCGGTGGTGGCTACCGGCTGTTTGGCCAGAAGATCTACATCACCTTTGGCGAGCATGATCTCGCCGAGAACATCATCCATCTCGTGCTCGCGCGCGTGAGCGACGCGCCGGCTGGCATCAAGGGCCTGTCACTGTTCGTCGTGCCCAAGTTCCTGCCCAAGGCCGATGGCAGCCTGGGGCCGCGCAACGACGTGTACTGCGCGTCGATCGAACACAAGCTGGGCATCAAGGGCAGTCCCACCGCCGTGCTCATCTTTGGCGATGGCCGCGGCGAGCAGGGCGCGGGGGCGCTGGCGGAACTGGTGGGCGAGGAGAACCGTGGCCTCGAAACCATGTTCATCATGATGAACGCAGCGCGCTTCCAGGTGGGACTGCAGGGCATTGCCGTCGGTGAGCGGGCCTACCAGCAGGCCTGCGCGTACGCCCGCGACCGCATCCAGAGCCGCGCGGTGGAGGGCTCGCCGGGCCCGGTTGCCATCGTGGAGCATCCGGATGTGCGGCGGCTGCTCATGTTCATGCGTTCGCACGTCGAAGCCGCCCGCTCGCTGGCCTATGTGGCCGCGGCGCACAGCGATCTCGCCCGCCATCATCCGGATCACGCCGTCCGCGAGCGCTCGCAGGCCATTTACGACTATCTGGTTCCGGTGGTCAAGGGGTGGAGCACGGAGACCGCAATCGAGGTCACCTCGGCGGGCATACAGGTGCATGGTGGCATGGGGTTCATCGAGGACACCGGCGCCGCCCAGCACTATCGCGATGCGCGCATCCTATCCATCTATGAAGGCACCACCGCCATCCAGGCCAACGACCTGCTCGGCCGCAAGACCGTGCGCGACGGCGGCCGTACCGCGGCCTTGCTGATCGAGCAGATGCAGGCGACAGTGGTGGCGCTGCGGGTTGCGGGGGACGCCGACCTTACCGCCATCGCCGCGCATCTTGCGGCGGCGGCCGCTGCGCATCGCGCCGCCGTCGACTATTTCCTGCGTACTGCCTCTACGGATGTGCGCGCGGCCTACGCAGGATCCGTGCCGTACCTGAAGCTCGCCGGTCTCACCCTGGGCGGATGGCAGTTGGCGCGCGCCGCGTTGGTAGCCCACCCGCGCCGAACGGGGCCGGATCCGTCTTTCCACGTGGCCAAGGTGGCCACTGCCCGTTTCTTTGCCGATCACGTATTGTCAACGGCGCCCGCCCTGCTCGCCGCGATCGAAGCCGGCGGCGCCGGCGCCCTTGCGCTTTCAGCAAGCGACTTCTAGCGCGGCAGTTCGCTGCGCCCGGACGAAATTTCCGCTGCGGCTCAGGGCTCACGGGAGCGCGATTTTCCCCCGGCGTGGCACCTGCCCGAA
>CAIQGU010000118.1 GCA_903871435.1 uncultured Burkholderiales bacterium
CCGGGCGCTCTCCACCATGGCGATCATGCGGTCGATGAAGGCTTCGCCCGGATTGACGCTTACGCGCACGACGATCCAATCCGAAAGCACGCGCGTGCCGCCCGTGACTGCCGAGAAATCTCCGCCCGATTCGCGGATGACAGGCGCGGACTCGCCGGTGATGGCGCTCTCGTCGACGGAGGCCACGCCCTCGATCACTTCGCCATCGGCCGGCAGCGTGTCACCGGCTTCTACCAGCACTACGTCGCCGCGGCGCAGATCGCCGGCGGCCACGCTGCTCCACGTGGTCCGGTGCTGGGGCAAGGCCAGCTTCTTGGCCATGGTCTGCTTCTTGAGGCCGCGCAGCGCGGCAGCCTGGGCCTTGCTGCGGCCCTCGGCCAGGGCCTCGGCGAAATTGGCAAACAGCACCGTGAACCACAGCCACAGGGCCACCGCGAGGATGAATCCGGACGGCGCTTCGCCCTTGCCAGCCACTGCCTGCAGCCACAGCACCGTTGTGAGTACGCTGCCGCAGTAGACCACGAACATGACCGGGTTGCCCCATTGCTTGCGCGGATCGAGCTTGCGAAAGGAATCGAGCACGGCGGGGCGCAGCAGCGCCGCGTCGAACAGCGCCAGGGATTTTCGGTTCGCAGGGCTTGTCTTTGGTGTTTCCTGGGGCGGCGGCAGGCCCATTCGCGCCTGCGCGACGGGGGGCGATACCGGGCCGGCCGGCAGTACGGAAGTCTTGGTGTTCATTTGGGGTGGGGCTCCGATTCGGTTGACCAGGATCAGTTGGCCGCGGGCAAGGCGTGGGGCAGCATCAGGTGCTCGACCACCGGCCCCAGGGCCAGTGCGGGCACGTAGTTGAGGGCCCCGACCAGCACCACGGTTCCGATCAGCAGGGCGACAAACAGCGGACCATGCGTGGGCATGGTCCCGGCCGTGGCCGCGAGGCGTTTCTTGGCGGCCAGCGAACCGGCGATGCCCAGCACGGGCACGATCACGGCGAAGCGGCCGAACCACATCGCCACGGCCGTGAGGATGTTGTAGAAAGGCGTGTTGGCCGAAATCCCGGCAAAGGCGCTGCCGTTGTTGTTGGCGGCCGAGGTGAAGGCGTAAAGGATCTCGCTGAAGCCGTGGGGCCCCGGGTTGGCGATGCCGGCGCGGCCGTCCGCGCTGAGGACGGCGATGGCCGTGCAGGCCAGCACGAAGAGCGGCGTGGCCAGGATCGCGATCGAGATCATCTTCATGTCGAAGGATTCGATCTTCTTGCCCAGGTACTCGGGCGTGCGGCCGATCATCAGGCCGGCGATGAACACCGCCAGCAGCGCGAAGACCAGCATGCCGTACAGGCCGGAGCCAACGCCGCCGAAGACGACCTCGCCCAGCATCATGTTCCACAGCGTGATGAATCCGCCCAGCGGCATGAGCGAATCGTGCATGCCGTTGACGGCGCCGCAAGACGCGGCCGTGGTGATGGCCGCGAAGAGTGCCGAATCGGCGATACCGAAACGCACCTCTTTGCCTTCCATGTTGCCGCCGGCCTGCAGGCTGCTGGCGGCCTGGTCCACGCCCAGCGACGTCAGAAGCGGGTTGCCACCCTGTTCGGCGGGTACGATTATCAGCACCGAAACGACAAATAGCAGGGCCATAGCGATGAATACCGCCCAGCCCTGGCGCCGGTCGCCCACCATATGGCCGAAGACGAAGCACAGGCCCGCCGGGATCAGGAAGATGGAAACCATCTGCACGAAGCCGGTGAGTGGCGTGGGGTTTTCAAAGGGATGCGCCGAGTTGGCGTTGAAGAAGCCGCCACCGTTGGTGCCCAGCATCTTGATTGCTTCCTGAGAGGCCACCGGCCCCATGGGCAGGGTCTGGGTCGGCGTCGTGGCCGGGTCCGTCACGGCATTGCCCTGCGGGTCCTTGACCGCTTGACCGGCCGCGTCCATGCGCGGGTTCTGGTACTGCGTCGCTTCCAGGGTCTGCACGTCCCGGTACGACGAAAAGTTCTGGATCACGCCCTGCCCCACGAGAAAGACGCCGTAGACGATGCTGATGGGCAGCAGGATGTACAGGGTGGCGCGCGTCAGGTCGACCCAGGCATTGCCGATGGTTGCCGCGCTGTGGCTCGCAA
>CAIQGU010000119.1 GCA_903871435.1 uncultured Burkholderiales bacterium
CGCGCCACGCCCGAGAGGAAGAACATCGGCACGAAGACGATGCAGATGCACAGGGTGGAGACCAGCGCAGGGACGGCGATTTCGCCGGCGCCGGTGAGGATGGCCTCGTGAAGGTCCGTGCCCTGGTGGATGTGACGCTCGATGTTCTCTATCGTTACCGTCGCATCGTCCACCAGGATGCCCACCGCCAGCGCGAGTCCGCCCAGGGTCATGATGTTGATGGTATCGCCCAGCGTCCACAGCGCCAGGATGGACGAGAGGATGGACAACGGTATGGAGACGGCGATGATGCAGGTGCTGCGCCAGTTCCCCAGGAACAGCAGGATGAGGGCGGCCGTCAGGCAGGCTGCGATCAGCGCCTCGCGCACGACGCCCGAGATGGCGGCCTTGACGAATACCGACTGGTCGAACAGCGGCGTCAGTTTGAGCGTTTCCGGCAGGCTGGCCAGCGCGGTCGGGAGCATGGCGCGCAGGTCATTGACGATCTGCAGCGTCGATGAGCCCCCGTTCTTGAGCACCGACAACAGCACGCCGCGCTGCCCGTCCTGGCGCACGATGTTGGTCTGCGGGGAGAAGCCATCGCGCACGTGCGCCACGTCGCGCAGGTAAGTGGTGGCGCCATCGGTCGTGCGCACCGGCAGGTCATTGAGGCCGGCGATGGTGTCGGGCGAGCCCTTGACCGCTACGTTGAATTCCGTGGATCCGATCTTTGCCGTGCCCGACGGCAGGATCAAGTTTTGCGTGTTGACCGCGTTGACGACGTCGATCGGCGTAAGGCCCTTGGCCAGCAGGGCTTCGGTATCGAGGTCGACGGAAATCTGCCGGAACTTGCCGCCGAAGGGCCAGGGCACTGCCGCGCCCGGAATGGTCACCAGCTTGGGTCGCAGGTTATTGGTGGCGGCGTCGAACAACCCCTGCTCGGACATCGTGGGATCCGAAAGCCCCAGCTGTATGACCGGTACGCTGGATGCCGAGTATTTGATGATGAGCGGCGGGGTGATCCCCGGCGGCAGCTGACGCAACTGCGCCTGGGAGATGGATACCACCTGGGCGATGGCAGTCTGGATGTTCGCGGTGGGCTGGAAGAAAATCTTGACCACCGCGACGCCGGCCAGCGACTGCGATTCGATGTGCTCGATGTCGCTGACCGTGGTCGTGAGCGCGCGTTCCGTCGTGGCCGTGATGCGCTGGCCCATTTCCTGGGCAGATAGGCCGCCGTAATTCCAGATGACGCTGATGACCGGAATATTGATTTCCGGGAAGATGTCGGTGGCCATGTTGACCAGCGCCAGTGGCGTGGCCAGCAGTATGAGCAGCGCCATCACCAGGAACGTGTACGGGCGGCGCAGGGCAATCTGGACGATCCACATCGTGCGGTTCCCGGTGCAAGGTGAAAGGTTGGGGAAGGGCGCGGGCCTGTGCCGGACCCGGCCAGGCGCACAGCGCGGGCACGCCGCGTCCGCGCGGTACCCGCAATATTACCGTGTGCGTGGGTGGTCCCGAATCGGTGCGGGGAGGGGTTTTGCCATCGTGGCGGCATTGCCCCGGTTAATTCAAAATGCGCAGCGCGTTTACCCTGCGTTTACCCCGCATCTACCCTTTGGTGGGCGCGCTGCGCCGCGCGTCCACCGCTTTGTCGAGGGGCTCCGGCCGGTGGAAGTGGAAGCCCTGCAGGTAGTTGACGCCCAGAGACCGCAGCAATCCGGCTGCGTCCTCGGATTCCACGCATTCGGCGATAGTCTGCATTCCGACGGACTTTGCGATATCACAAAAGCAGCGCACCGCCGCCTGATCGATGCCGTCCGTGACGATGTTCTGTATGAACTGGCCGTCGATCTTGAGATAGTCGGCGGCCACGCTCTTGAGGTAGCCGAAGTACGAAGCCCCGGCGCCAAAATCGTCCAGCGATATGCGCACGCCCAGGGCCCGCAACTGGGCCATGAACTCGGTGGCATCGGCCAAGTGGGTGATGGCAGCGGTCTCGGTGATCTCGATGCACAGCGTGCGGGGATCGAAACCCGGGTTGGCGAGAGCCTCGATGACCGTACGGTGAAAGCTGCGATCGCCGATCGATTGGCCGGACAGGTTGATCGCCAGCGTGCCGATGCGCGCCATCGCATCCGGATTTGTCCGCATCCAGGCAAATGCCGCCTGCGTGACCCAACGGTCGACGCGCACGGCCATCTGGTAACGCTCGGCGGCTGCGAGGAATCCCCCGGGCGTGGTCATCCGGCCCTTGGCGTCGGGAATGCGCAGGAGGACCTCAAAGTGCATCTGGTGCGCAGGGCCATCAACGGCGATGATTTTTTGTGCATATAGTTGCAGCCGGTTGGCCTCGAGCACCTCCGACAGGTGCGTGACGAGTTCCATTTCACCCTTGCGGGACCGCACGGCCTTGTCCAGGTCGTACCAGGAGTGCACGCGGTTGCGCCCCTCGTCCTTGGCCGCGTAGCAGGCGGCGTCTGCGGCCTGCAGTAACGCCGCGCTGCTGGGCCAGGCGCCGTCGAGCGGCACCAGGCCGATGCTCGCCCCGATGCGAAACTGCCGGCCGTCATGGGTGAAGCGGAACTC
>CAIQGU010000120.1 GCA_903871435.1 uncultured Burkholderiales bacterium
GCTCCAATTTCTGCGTTGTCCAGTTCTCGGACTTTGGCAACCAGGCCGAGCATCCCGCTGGCGGATTCGAGATCATGGACAAAAGCCTGCGCCGGGAAATCTTCCTCGATGGCAAGCAGGCGGAGCATTTCAAGAACGATGTGGCCCGGCTCATCGACACCGAGCCCTCGCCCGATGAATTCGATGATTTCCTGGCCAACTACTCGGGTCTGATGACCCAGCCGGTCGCGCTGCACTGACCCGCGCCGGCAAGCGCCGGCACGCGCGCACAAAGGGCCCATGGCGTCACGGCGGCCGGCCGTGCGCCCCAGGGCCTTCCGTACAATGCTGGCAGAAGGGAAACCCTGCCATGCTCGCGCCTCTGAAGAAGTCGTCCGAAACCCCGTCCACCGAAGCAACGCTGAGGGCGCTGCTCGCCCGCCGCATCCTTGTGCTCGACGGCGCCATGGGCACCATGATCCAGCGCTACAAGCTGACGGAGGCCGATTTTCGCGGCTCCGATCGCACGCAGCGCTTTGCCGCCCATCCCACCGATCTCAAGGGCAATAACGAGCTGCTGCAGCTCAACCGCCCGGAAGTGATCCAGGAAATCCACGAGCAATACCTCGCGGCGGGATCGGACATCGTCGAGACCAACACCTTCGGCGCCACCAGCGTCGCGCAGGCCGACTACGGGCTGGCCGAGCTGGCCTATGAAATGAACGTGGAGGCCGCGCGCGTGGCCCGCCGCGCCTGCGAACGCTATGCCACCCCGGAACATCCCCGGTTCGTGGCCGGCGCCATGGGCCCCACCCCGCGTACCGCCTCGATATCGCCGGACGTGAACGATCCGGGTGCCCGCAACATCACGTTTGCGGAGCTGGCGCAGGCCTACGGCGAACAGGCCCGTGGCCTGCTCGATGGCGGCGCCGACCTGCTGCTGGTGGAAACCATCTTCGACACGCTCAATGCCAAGGCGGCGGTCTTCGCCATCGAGGAGGAGTTCGAGCGGCGCGGCGCGCGGGTGCCGCTCATCATCTCGGGCACGGTGACGGATGCCTCCGGCCGCATCCTGTCCGGCCAGACGGTGGAGGCTTTCTGGAACTCGCTGCGTCATGCCCGGCCGCTCGCCATCGGCCTCAATTGCGCGCTGGGCGCCGCGCTCATGCGGCCCTACATCGAAGAGCTTGCGCGCCTGGCCGACACCTTCGTCTGCGTGTATCCCAACGCGGGGCTGCCCAACCCCATGTCGGACACCGGTTTTGATGAGACACCCGACATCACCTCGCGCCTGATCCGCGATTTTGCGCAAAGTGGCTTCGTCAACATCGTGGGCGGATGCTGCGGCACCACGCCGCCGCATATTGCTGCCATTGCCTCGGCGGTGCAGGGCCTGCCGGCGCGGGTGCTGCCCGCCATCGAGCCGCGCCTGCGCCTGTCGGGCCTGGAGGCGTTCAACCTGGGCCCGGAATCGCTGTTTGCCAATGTGGGCGAGCGCGCCAACGTCACGGGCTCGCGGCAGTTTGCCAAACTCATCCTCGAGGGGCAGTTTGAACAGGCCGTCGTCGTGGCGCGCCAGCAGGTGGAAAACGGCGCCCAGATCATCGACATCAACATGGACGAGGCGATGCTCGACTCGGCCGTGGCCATGCGCCGCTTCCTCAACCTCATTGCCTCTGAGCCGGATATCGCGCGCGTGCCGGTGATGATCGACAGCTCCAAGTGGTCGGTGATCGAGGCCGGCCTGCAATGCGTGCAGGGGCGCTGCATCGTCAACTCCATCTCGCTCAAGGAAGGCGAGGAGGAATTCCTGCGCCAGGCTCGCCTGGCGCGCCGCTATGGCGCGGCCATGGTGGTCATGGCTTTCGACGAGAAGGGCCAGGCCGATACCTATGAGCGCCGCGTCGCGATCATCTCGCGCAGCTACCGCCTGCTGGTGGAATCGGCGGGTGTGCTGCCCGAGGACATCATCTTCGACCCCAATATCTTCGCCATCGCCACGGGCATCGAAGAGCACAACCATTACGCCGTCGACTTCCTCGAAGCCACCCGGTACATCCGCCGCACCTATCCGCAGTCGCATGTCAGCGGTGGCGTCTCCAACGTGTCGTTCTCGTTTCGCGGCAACGACCTCGTGCGCGAAGCGATCCACACCGTCTTTCTCTACCACGCCATCCGGGCCGGCCTCTCCATGGGCATCGTCAACGCGGGCCAGCTGGGCGTGTACGAGGACATCGAGCCCGAGCTGCGCGATTGCGTGGAAGACGTGGTGCTCGACCGCCGGCCCGATGCCGGCGAGCGCCTCGTCGCTCTTGCCGAGCGCCGCAAGGGCGCGGGCCGCCGGCGCGAGGAAGACCTGGCCTGGCGCGCCGAGCCCGTGGAGAAGCGCATCGTCCATGCGCTGGTGCACGGCGTGACGCAGTTCGTGATCGAAGACACCGAGGAAATCCGCCAGCAGATCGCGGCGCGCGGGGGCCGACCCATCGAGGTGATTGAAGGCCCGCTGATGGAAGGCATGAACGTCGTCGGCGACCTCTTCGGCAGCGGCAAGATGTTCCTTCCGCAAGTGGTCAAATCCGCCCGGGTGATGAAGCAGGCCGTGGCCCATCTGGTGCCGTATATCGAGGAGCAGCGGGTGGCCAGCGGGGAAGCCGCGCGGACCAACGGCAAGATCGTCATTGCTACAGTCAAGGGCGATGTGCACGACATCGGCAAGAACATCGTGTCGGTGGTGCTCCAGTGCAACAACTACGAGATCGTGAACCTGGGCGTGATGGTGTCGGCCGACAAGATCCTGCAGGCCGCGCGCGATGAAAACGCCGACATCATCGGCTTGAGCGGCCTCATCACCCCCTCGCTGGAAGAGATGGGCCATGTTGCGGCCCAGATGCAACGCGAGGGCTTCACCATTCCGTTGCTGATCGGCGGCGCCACCACCTCGCGCATGCACACGGCCGTGAAGATCGCGCCCCGCTACGACGGCCCGGTGCTGCATGTGGGCGACGCCAGCCGCTCCGTGGCGGTCTGCCAGGCGCTGTTGTCGGAGGACCAGAAGGCACCGTACCTGGCCGAGCAGAGCGCCGAATACGAGCGCCTGCGCCGCCAGCACGCGAACCGCAAGGGTCCCGAACTCATCACCCTGGCCGAGGCGCGCGCCAATCCGGCGCGCATCGACTGGCACGGCTACCAGCCGCCGCGACCGCGATTTCTGGGCCGGCGCGAACTCAATGCGCTCGACCTCGCGCAACTGGCCCGGTATATCGATTGGGGCCCGTTCTTCAAGACCTGGGAGCTTGCCGGACCGTACCCGGCCATACTCGACGACGCCGTGGTGGGCACGCAGGCGCGCAAGGTCTTCGCGGATGCGCGCAGCATGCTCGACCGCATCATCCAGGAGCGCTGGCTCACGGCCAATGCCGTCGTGGGCTTCTACCCGGCCAACGCCGATGGCGACGATATCGCCGTCTTTGCCGACGAATCGCGTCATCAGCGGCTGTTCACCTGGCACGGCCTGCGTCAGCAGACGCGCAAACCGGTGATCGACGGCGTGCCGCGCCCCAACCGCGCACTGGCCGATTTCGTGGCACCGCTGGGAACCGCCGATTACCTGGGTATGTTCGCCGTTACGGCCGGCCTGGGCATCGAAGCGCGCGAGGCTCAATTTGCGCGCGACCACGACGACTACGGCTCCATCATGCTCAAGGCGCTGGCCGACCGGCTGGCCGAGGCAGCAGCAGAAATGTTGCATGAACGCGTGCGCCGCGACCTGTGGGGCTATGCCTCCGACGAGCAGCTCAGCCCCGACGAACTGGTTGCCGAGGCCTATCGCGGCATCCGCCCCGCGCCGGGTTACCCGGCCTGCCCGGAGCACACCGTCAAGCGGGAACTCTTCGAAGTCCTGCAGGCGCCCCACATCGGCATCCAGCTGACGGAAACCCTGGCCATGCATCCGGCTTCATCCGTGAGCGGCTTTTATTTTTCCCATCCGGAGTCGCGCTACTTCAATGTAGGCACGATCGGCCGCGACCAGCTGGCCGACCACGCACGGCGCCGCGCCGTCGACGCGGCCACGCTCGAGCGCTGGCTCGCGCCCAACCTGGGATGATCATGTCCGCCGCCGTCAGCTTGAAAATGCGTTTGGCCAGGCAATGGCGCCTGGGAACGCCGCTACACCGTCAGCGCACGCGCGGCGCCTGCGCCGCGTTGATGCTGCCGGTATGCCTCGCAGCGGTGCTGACGGCAGGGTGCGCGCTGCACGCAAAAGACGGCGCAGGCACAGGCGGCGGTGCGGCTGACCGCACAGCCAACAGCACAGCCAACAGCACAGCCAACAGCACAGCCAACGGCGCCGCCGGCAGCGCGGCGCTGCATGCAAGCAGCCCGGCAGCGCTGGCCGATGCCATGGCCCGTCAGCCTATCGTGCTGCTGGGCGAGGTGCATGACAATGCGGCCCAGCACGCGCTGCGAGCGCAGGCCCTGCAGCGCCTGGTCGAGCGTGGTGCACGTCCGGCCATCGCCTTCGAGCAGATCGACCGTGACCGCCAGGGCGCCATCGACGCCATCCGTGCCGACGCCACTGCGGATTTGGCGACGCGGGCGGAGCGCATCGTCACCGAGGCGGGCGCCAAGGGCTGGGACTGGGCGCTGTACCGGCCCTATATCGTGATCGCCCTGCAAAACGGCCTGCCCATCGTGGGCGCCAACCTGTCTCGCGCCCAGGCCATGCGGGTAGCCACCGAGGGCTACGGGGCGGTCTTCGATGCATCGGAACGCGCGGCCCTGGGACTGGAGAATGTCGCGCCGGATATCGAGCGTGCGCAGGAATATGAGATCGAGCGGGGTCACTGCGGCCAGCTGCCCGCCGACTCCCTGCCCGCCATGGCCGGAGCACAGATTGCCCGCGATGCCGTGCTGGCACAGTCGATATCGCCGTATGCCGCGCGCGGTGTGGTCCTGCTTACGGGCAATGGCCATGCGCGGCGCGATATCGGCGTGTTGCGCCACCTGGCGCCGCGTGACCAGGAGCACGTGGTTGCCATCGGCCTGCTGGAAGACGATGGCAAGGCAGCCGATCACGCCGGTGATTTCGATGCCATTTTCGTCACGCCGGTACAGGCTCGCCCCGACCCCTGCGGAAATTTCCACCACACGCCCGTGCCCCCGGCTCCGGGTATTGGCACGCGCTGAGCAGGCACCGGCGCCCGCCGGCTTCACCTTGCCGCGGCAAGGTCAGCGCGCGATGACGGTGTTGCCCTCCTGCAGCCTGCGGTCGAAGTCGACGATCGGCACCGGCCGCCCGAAGAGGTAACCCTGGAATTCCCGGCAACCCCGGCTGATCAGCAGCCGGAGTTGTTCCTGGGTCTCGACGCCTTCTGCTATCACGTCAAGGTTCAGGCTGCGCGCCATGGCGATGATGGTCTGGACGATGGTCAGATCGTTGCTGTCGACCGCGATGTCGCGCACGAAGGACTGGTCGATCTTCAACTGATGCAGGGGCAGCCGCTTGAGGTATTGCAACGATGAATAGCCGGTGCCGAAGTCGTCCAGTGAGAACCGCACTCCGGTGCGACCCAGCGCCGTCATCGTGGCTATCGTTTCCTCCACTTTTTCCAGCAGCAGGCTTTCGGTCAACTCCAGCGTGAGCAGTCCCGGATTGATCGCGTGCGCCTCGACGGTCGACGCAACGGTATCGACGAAATCGGCGCGATGGAACTGCCGTGCGCTGACATTGACGCAGAGGGACAGCGCGGCAGTGGCCGGGTGGGATTCCCAAGCCTTGAGCTGGGCACAGGCCGTCTCCAGTACCCAATGGCCTATGGGCACGATGAGATCCGTTTCCTCGGCCAGCGGGATGAACTCGGCGGGGGACACCATGCCCCGTTCCGGATGATTCCAGCGCAACAGGGCCTCGGCGCCGAACGGCCGGCCGGTACCGTCCACCTGGACCTGGAACCGCAATTCGAACTGCCGGCGTTCCAATGCCTGGCGCAACTCGCCCTCGAGGGCCGCCTTGGCGTTGATGGCGTCCTGCATGCGTGGGTCGAAGAACCGCAACGCGTTGCGACCGCCTTTCTTGGCCTGGTACATGGCGATGTCCGCCTGCTTGAGCAACTCGTCCTGCGAGCTTGTGTTGCCGCTGAACAGGGTGGCGCCCAGGCTGGCGGTGCAGTGGCACTCGCCACTGGACAGCCAGTAGCTCGGGCGCAGTGCGGCCAGGATCTTGCTCGACGCTGTCTCGGTCTGCTGCGCGGCCTCCATGAGTTCGGTCGAAAGATCCTCCAGGATCACCACGAACTCGTCGCCGCCGAGTCGGCCTACCGAATCGCTGGCGCGCACGTTCTCGCGCAGCCGCAGGGCAACCTGCTTGAGCAGGGCATCGCCCACCGAATGCCCCAGCGTGTCGTTGAGGGACTTGAAATTGTCCAGGTCGATGAACAGCAGCGCACCGTGCCGGCCGCTGCGTCCGCTGGTAGCAATGGCGTGCTGGAGGCGGTCGAGCAGCAGCCGCCGGTTGGGAAGGTCGGTCAGGTAATCGAAGAACGCGAGGCGGCGTATCTCGTCTTCCGAGGCGCGCTGCCGCGTGATGTCCATGAGAAACGCCAGCGTCAGGGGGCCGTCCTTGAGCATCAGGCGCTTGGCCGTGACGTGCATGGGGAACTGCGTGCCGTCCGCCCGCAGGCCGACGGATTCATACACGGAAGGCTCCGTATCCGACGTCAGCCGCCGGCGGTACCGCTCCGTAACGTCGGCACGGCATTGGGGCGCAACCTGCTCGAGGAGGGGCCGCCCGCAAACGTCGTCGGCACGGGCATAGCCGAACATCTCGAGGTAGACCGCGTTGACATTGACGGTGATGCCGTCGCGCGCAAACACCATGCCGATGGGGGACTGTTCGATGATGGCGCGCAGGCGCATTTCGCTTTCCCGCAGCGAATCCTCGGCGCGCTTGCGCTCGGTGATGTCGCGCGAGGAATTGAACAGCACGGGGCTGCCATCGAGTTCCAGGGGATAGCCGCTGACCTCGACGTCAAGGCAGCTGCCATCCTTGCGGCGATGGCGTGTCTCGAACAGCGACCGTTCCTTGCGGGCGAACTGACGCTCTAGCGTTGCGCGTAGAGCCTCTGCGTCCTGCTGGGCATCCCATTGGGCCACGTTCATGCCCACCATCTCGGCCCGCGAGTAGCCCAGCATCCGGCAAAAGGAGTCGCTGGCTTCCAGCAGGTTGCCGGCGGTGTCCAGGATGTGGATGCCGTCGCTGGCATTGCGCAGCAAGGCGACGTTCTTTTCGCTCTCGCGCTTGAGTATGGCGCGCGCTGCCTCGTGCTCCTCACGCGATCGCAGCGTCTGGATGCCGAAGGCCAGGTCGTCGGCCAGCTGCTCGAGCAGCTTGACTTCCTCCGGGCCATAGGCAAATGGCTCGGCCGCATAGATGATGAAAACAGCGAAAACGCCGCCACGGCCGATCAGTGGCAGCGATATGGACGCCTGGTAGCCGCGTTGCCGGGCGGCTTCCTGCCACGGCAGCGTACTGGGGTTGGTGAGGAAGTCCTGAACGACGACGGTTTTGCCGCCGCGCACCGCTGCTCCCGTCGGTCCCGCGCCGCGCAGGGCGTCTCCCCACGAGATCTGGGCGGTATCGAGGTAGCCGTCTTCGTGCCCAAACTGGGCAAGTGGATGGATGCTGTGGTCCGCATCGTGCTGAACCGCACCTACCCAGGACATCCGGTAACCACCGGTTTCGACAGCCAGGCGGCAGACCGCGGACAACAAATCCTGCTCGTTCTGCGCATGCACGAGCAGCGCATCAGCCTTGCTGAGCAGTTGAAAGGCGCGCGCCAGCCGCGCCTCGGTTCCATCGGCCATCGTCTGTTCCGTTCACGCCACGATACTTAGCCGCCATTGCGTCACGCACGGCTACCGGCGAAGTCGAGTTTATGCGCACTGCTGGTCTTTGGGTGGTTCCAATACGCCCGATTGCACCCCGGGATATTTATGATTGCCGCGCGCAGTTTCGCGCATAGCGTGGGCCCGATTGTCAGGACGTGGTGCTATCGGGCTGTGGCGCGCTTGCCGGCCGCTGCCAGGCGAACCAGGCGCTTTCCGCGGCATACACCACCAATGCCACCCATATGAGCCCAAAGCCGGCAGCCTTGTGCGGGTCGAAGACCTCGTGGAAGACGTAGATCCCGATCAGCCATTGCAGGGTGGGCGCCAGATACTGCAGAACGCCGCTGAGTGAAAACGGAATACGCCGCACCCCGGCGGCATACAGCAGTAGCGGCGCGGTGGTGGCCGGCCCGGCCAATACCAGCAACAGTTGCAGGTTCACGGGGGCGGTCGCAAAGCCCAACCTTCCTTGCTGGCCCAGCCAGATCACGTAGGCGAGCGCCAGCGGCGCGAGCAACGCCGTTTCGACGGTGAAGCCCTCGAGCGCGCCCAGCGGTGCGGTCTTGCGCAAAAGGCCGTACAGCGAAAAACTCAGCGCCAGCG
Source organism: uncultured Burkholderiales bacterium (assembly GCA_903871435.1). GTDB lineage: Bacteria > Pseudomonadota > Gammaproteobacteria > Burkholderiales > Burkholderiaceae_F > GJ-E10. Next base: position 8,470 of record CAIQGU010000120.1, read on the forward strand.
CCAGGCCGATCCACGGCGGTGATCCGGCCAGCCAGGTAAGCCACGCCACGCCTACCGCGGCGATCAGCAAAGCCAACTTCTGCGCGGTGCGCAATTTTTCGCGGAAGAAGAAGGCACCGATGACCACATTGACCAGCGGGTTCATGAAATACCCCAGGCTGGCGTCGACCGTGTGGCCGGCATTGACGGCCCAGATGTAGAGCACCCAGTTGAACGATATGAGGCTCGCCGTGACGGCAAAGCGGACCAGCATCCGCGGTTGCGCCAGCGCTGGACGTATCCAGGCCAGACGGCGCAAGCCCACCAGCAGGATGACCATGGTCACCAGCGACCAGAGTATCCGGTTGGCGAGTATCTCGGGCGTGGCGATCGCGCCCAGCAGGCGCAGGTAAAGGGGAAGCAAGCCCCAGAGCAGATAAGCCCCAAGGGCGTAGGCGATGCCGGCATTCATGTGAATTTCCCGCTCCGCCGTGGGCGAGCGTTCTCGTTAAAGGTCCTTGCGGGATGAAGGGGGCTGCCAGCGCCCTCAGCCGGCCGACAGCGCCAGCGAAATCTGGTCTTCGCGACCGGCCACCATGGTGCGGTTGCGCCCCTGCTTCTTGGCATTGAGCAACGCTTCATCGGCCCGGCGGAGTAACGCGTCGGCCGATTCGGTGAAGTCCCACGTGGCCACGCCCGCGGAAAACGTCTGGCTGTCGGGCAGCAGCGGGCGCAGGCGGTCGATGAGCTGACAGGCCTGTTCAGCATCGCAGCTGGGCAGCACCAGCGTGAACTCCTCGCCGCCGTAGCGCACCAGGGTATCGGTGGGCCGCAGCTGTTTGCGCCAGGCCTGCGCCGCGGTGCGCAGCAGGGAATCGCCGCCCGCGTGCCCGCGCCGGCTGTTGTAGCGCTTGAAGAAGTCCAGGTCGAGCATGGCTACGGTGAGGATCTTGCCGTCGCGCTTGCCGCGCGCCATTTCGACCGGCAGGTTTTCGTCCAGGCCGCGCCGGTTGGTGATGCCCGTAAGCGGGTCGGTGCGCAGCAGCTGGCCCATCACGCCGATGGCAACCCGGCTTTCGTGCCGGGTGCGCTTGACCAGGGCCGCCAGAATGGCGCCCAGCAGCAGCGCCACCGCGCTGGCTGCCGTGACCACGCCCGCGGCCAGCTGGCTCGTGGTGTAACCGTAGAAGGTGGCGTGGTCGGCGCTGGCCTGGACCGCGGCCCGCAAGGTGCCTTGTGCGGCATCCACGGCAGCAAGGTAGGCGGCATCGGACGCCGTTCCGCCGTTGCCGGCCGGGGTGGCCACAGCCGCTTTGGGGACTGCGACGGTCGCGGCGGAACTATTGGCAGCTGCCCCGCCAGCGCCCTCCGGGCCGTCGGCCGGAGGCGGGAGCGCAACGGCCCCGCGCAGCACGCCCATGGCGCTGTCGAGCTTTGCCAGGGCGGCTCGTGCTTCGGCCGGCAGGTTGCGGGCCTGGCCATCGGCAACGCGCTTTTCCCACTCCGTCCGGTCGTCGTCGGTCGCGCGCAGCGCGTCGCGGAGCTGGCTGTCCACAATGGGCACGCGCGCGCCGGGTTGCGCGCCCAGTTCCTGCAGGGCGCGCAGTCTCGAGGCCAGGCTCTGGGCGTCGAAGGCCAGTTGCGACAAGGCCAGGGCGTCTTCGTTCTGGCGTTGTACCTCGTGGTCGTGTTGCAGCTCGAAAACGGAAGCAGCGATGGCCAGCGCCAGCATCAGGAGCGCGCCACCACCCACGCCGATGAGCGTGGCGATGCCGGGCAGGCGCGGCGGCTCGGGTATCGTCAGATCCCCCATGTAACGTCCACTTGGCGGCGGCGCGCGGCACGCAGCATTTCCATGAGCGGGTAGGCCCGCTGCCGCAGGCCCACCGGCGCCGGCTGTGACGGGTCAGCGTCTGTTGCGCCCGCCGCGGGTTCGAGCGCCACCGCGGCCTCCAGGGCTGCCAGCGCTGCGTCTATCTGGTCATTACCGATGACGCCGCGTTCGGTCAGCGGCTTGCCCATGATGGCCAGCAGCCGTCCGGCGTTCTCGGATTGCATGAGGATCTCGCTGGCTGCCCGCGAACGGAACATCAGCAGTGCCATCGGGGATCTCCGGGGGGGCGGCGGGTGATTTGCACGGGTTTCCCGCATGTGCCGGCGGGCGTGTGAACAATCCCGGCATTGTAGTGGCCCCCGCGCGATATTTTCCCGGCCGGCGGCGGGATCGGCCGTTGCCGGCCCCCGGGCGGTGGCAGAACCCAGGTCAGAATAGAATTACGGTTTTGCCGGCAGTTTTGCGGCTCGACAACCAGGGAGTTCCAGCATGGGCAAGGGTGATGTGCGCACACGGCGCGGCAAGATCTACAACGGCAGTTATGGCAAGACGCGCCCCCGTACGGCGCCCAAGAAGGCGCCCACGCCCAGCCACTCACCCGCCAAGCGCTAAACGGCAAGCGGGCACGCCACGAATGGGCCAGCCGCGGCTTGCGCGCTTGGTCCGGCCGCCCACGCCCTGTGGGCGCCAGTAAAGAGGAATTTTTGTGAATACCGGACACTGGATAGATGGACGTCGCTTCGAGCCGTCCCATGAGCGCCGCATGGAGCTCTTCAACCCGGCAACGGGGGAGGGTGGCGCCAGCGTCTCCCTGGCCAGTGCCGAAACCGTGGCAATGGCCGTGCGGTCGGCCAGCCGCGCCTGGCCGGCCTGGGCCGATACCCCACCCATCCGGCGCGCGCGCGTGCTGTTCAAGTTCAAGGAACTTTGCGAGTCGCGCCTGGGGGATCTGGCCGCGCTGATCACGCGCGAGCAGGGCAAGGTGCTAGCCGATGCCCGTGGCGAGGTGATGCGCGGTATCGAAATCATCGAGTTCGCCACCGGTATTCCGCATCTGCTCAAGGGCGACTATTCCGACCAGGTCGCCACCGGCATCGACCAGTTTTCCCTGCGCCAGCCCCTGGGCGTGGTGGCTGGCATCACGCCGTTCAATTTTCCGGTCATGGTGCCCATGTGGATGTTTCCGCTGGCGCTCGCCTGCGGCAACACTTTCATTCTCAAGCCCTCGGAACGCGACCCCACGGCCGCGCTGCTCATGGCCGAACTGCTCAAGGAAGCCGGCCTGCCCGACGGCGTCTTTCAGGTGGTGCAGGGTGACAAGTCCGCGGTAGACGCACTGCTGGCCGCGCCGCAGATCGAGGCATTCAGCTTCGTGGGATCCACGCCCATCGCCCAGTCGCTCTACGCGCAGGGCTGCGCGCGCGGCAAGCGGGTGCAGGCTTTGGGCGGCGCCAAGAATCATCTGGTGGTGATGCCCGACGCCGACCTCGGGCAGGTGGAGGATGCCCTCATCGGCGCCGCCTACGGCGCGGCGGGCGAGCGCTGCATGGCCATCTCCGTGGCGGTTGCCGTTGGCGACGCCGCCGATGCCCTGGTTGAGCGCCTCCAAAAGCGCCTGGCCCGCCTGCGGGTCGGCGACGGTACCGATCCAGCCAGCGAAATGGGCCCCCTGGTGAGCGCTGTGCACCGCCAGCGCGTGCTCGATTACGTCAATGGCGGCGTGGCCGAAGGCGCCCAGCTGGTCGTCGACGGGCGCGAACTGCGCGTTGCCGGCCGCGAGCACGGCTACTTCCTGGGCCCCTGCCTCTTCGACCACGTGAAGCCCGGCATGCGCATCTACAACGAGGAGATTTTCGGACCGGTGTTGTCGGTGGTGCGCGTGCCCGACCTCGAGCACGCCCTGGCGCTGGTCAACGAGCACGAATACGGCAATGGCGTTGCGCTGTACACCGCCGATGGCGCCAGCGCCCGCGAGTTCACGCGCCGTTGCCGCATCGGCATGGTGGGCATCAATGTGCCGCTGCCCGTGCCCACCGCGTATTACTCGTTTGGCGGCTGGAAGCGCAGCCTGTTCGGCGATACGCACATCTACGGCATGGAAGGCGTGCGGTTCTACACCCGCTACAAGGCCGTGATGCAGCGCTGGGGTGACGGCAGCCGGGCGGGCGCCCAGTTCGCCATGCCCACCTCGCGATAGGCCCTGATTTTCAATCCTGGTTCCCTCTCCCCTGCGGGGAGAGGGCTAGGGTGA
>CAIQGU010000121.1 GCA_903871435.1 uncultured Burkholderiales bacterium
AAGCCGCGGGCCATGCGGTGGCGGGCATCATCGCAGCGGGCATCATTCCGGCCGGACTCGAGCTCATGGACGGACCCATGACGGCTGCCGTGGAAAACTTCGTGCATGCCGGCTACGACCTTGCCGCGGCCGCGATATTGCTGTGCGAGAGTGATGGCACGACGGAAGAAGTTGCCGAAGAAATCGGCCGCATGCGCGCCGTGCTCGAGGCAAGCGGCGCCACGCAGATATCCATCAGCCAGGACGAGGCGCAACGCCTGCGCTTCTGGAGCGGCCGCAAGAACGCTTTTCCAGCAAGCGGCAGCATGAGCCCCGACTACATGTGCATGGACTCCACGATTCCCCGGCGCCGCCTGGCCGAGATGCTGCGGGCTATCGGGGACATGGAGCAAAAGTACGGCTTGCGCTGCGTGAACGTCTTTCACGCCGGCGACGGTAACCTGCACCCGCTGATCCTGTACGACGCCAATGACCCGGACCAACTGCACCGGTGTGAACAGTTTGGCGCGGATATCCTGGAAATCAGCGTGGGCATGGGCGGCACCGTGAGCGGCGAACACGGGGTGGGCGTGGAAAAACTCAATTCGATGTGCGTGCAGTTTTCCGCCGCCGAACGCGAGCAGATGCTGGCTGTGAAGCTGGCCTTCGATCCGGCAGGCCTCCTCAATCCGGGAAAGGCCGTGCCCACCCTGCAGCGCTGCGCCGAGTACGGCAAGATGCATGTGCATCGCGGCCAGCTGCCGTTTCCCGACCTGCCCAGGTTCTGAGGTGGACAGCCCTTTGCAGCGCCTGGTGGACCAGGTGCGCAGTGCCCAGGCGAGCCGCAGTCCCGTGTGCATACGCGGCAGTGGCAGCAAGGATTTTTACGGCGGTCCGCCGGCCGGTACGCCCCTGCACGTAGGCGAGTTGCAAGGCATCTGCAGCTACGAGCCCACTGAAATGGTGGTCACGGCACGCGCCGGCACGACGCTGGTGGAACTGGAACATGCGCTGGCCGAGCACGGGCAGTGCCTGGCCTTTGAGCCGCCCCGCTACGGCGGGAGCGGCACCGTGGGCGGAATGGTCGCGGCAGGTCTCGCCGGCCCCGCGCGTGCCGCGGTGGGCGGCGTGCGCGACTTCGTTCTGGGGCTGAGCATGATCGATGGCCGCGGCGAGTTGCTGCAGTTCGGTGGCCAGGTGATGAAGAACGTGGCCGGATATGACATCTCCCGGGTCATGGCGGGATCGCTGGGGGTGCTCGGCGTCATTGCCGAGGTCTCCCTCAAAGTTCCCCCAATGGCCGCCGCGCGCCAGACGCTGGCCATGCCGCTGGACCAGAAAGCTGCCATCGAAACGGTGCAGCAATGGACCACGGCCGCCATGCCGGTGCGCGCCAGCGCCTGGCATGGCGGCATCCTGCATGTACGCCTGGAGGGCGCGCAGGCGGCCGTGGAATCGGGCGCGCAACGCCTGCTGGCGAGCCACGGCGCCACCGTACTTGAACCGGTGGCGGCCAACGTGTTCTGGAACCACTTGCGTGATCAGACGGGTGCTTTTTTCAACGCGAACCCGACGCAAACCCGGACAGAAACCTTGTGGCGTCTGTCGGTTCCCCTGGCCCACCCGCCCCTGCCGACGGACGGCGACACGCTGGTGGAATGGGGTGGCGCCCTGCGCTGGCTCTACAGCAATGCTCCGGCCAGCCAGATTCGCGCAATCGCCGCCAAGGCTGGCGGCCACGCCACGGCGTTTCGGGGCGCCACGGACCGGACCGAGGTCTTTGACCCACTGCCGCAGGTGCTGGAGCGCATCCACCGCGACCTGAAGGCCGCGTTCGACCCGGCGGGCATCTTCAATCCGGGCCGGCTCTACCCCTGGTTGTGATGCGGCCGCTGCCCACCCCGCTGCACATCCTTTCCTAGGTCCTGAGCATCATGCAAACTGCCCTGCATCCCGAGTTCGCCGGCACCGCCGACGGTTTGCGGGCGGAAGCCATCCTGCGCAAGTGCGTGCACTGCGGTTTTTGCCTGGCCACCTGCCCCACCTATCAACTGCTGGGCAATGAGCTCGATAGCCCGCGCGGCCGCATCTATCTCGTCAAGCAGGTCATGGAAGGGGCCCAGCCGACGCGGGCCACGCAGCTGCACCTGGACCGTTGCCTCACCTGCCGCAACTGCGAGACGACCTGCCCCTCCGGGGTGGACTACGCCGACCTGCTCGATATCGGCCGGCGCGTGGTCGAAGCCAAGGTCAGCCGTCCGCAGCAACAGCGCCTGCTGCGTTGGCTTCTGCGCGAAGGGCTGCCGTCACGAGCCTTTGGGCCGCTACTGCGTATCGGTGCAGCGCTGCGGCCGCTGCTGCCGCCTGTGCTCAGGCGCAAGATCCTCGCCCGGCCCGCACCCGCCAACGGGCGCACCCCGTGGCCGCAGGCCAAGCATCCGCGCCGCGTACTGCTGCTGGCGGGTTGCGTGCAACCCGGCCTGGAGCCCAACATCAACCCGGCCACCGCGCGCGTGCTCGATGCCGTTGGGGTGCAAACGCAAGTGGCCCCCGCGGCCGGCTGCTGCGGAGCCATACGCGCGCACCTCGCGGACCAGTCGGGCAGCCTGGCGGACATCCGCCGCAATATCGATGCGTGGTGGCCGTATCTGACCAGCGGTGTGGATGGACCTCCGGTGGAGGCCATCATCATGAACGCATCCGGTTGCGGCGTAACCGTCAAGGAATACGGGCATCTGCTCGCGGCCGATCCCCATTACGCGGCTAAGGCCCGCCGGGTCAGCGCCCTCACCCTGGACCTGAGCGAGTTCGTTGCGGCACTGGCGCCGGCGCTGCGCGGCCGCCTAGGCACGCATGCGGCCGCCATTGCCGTCCATGTGCCCTGCACACTCGCGCACGGCCAGCGCCTGCCGGGCCGGCTCGAGGCCGTGCTGCGAGACCTGGGCTTCACCGTGGCAGTGGCGCCGCAGGAGCACCATCTGTGCTGTGGTTCAGCGGGCACCTATTCGGTGCTGCAAGCAACTCTCGCCACGCAGCTGCGCGATCGCAAGCTCGCACAATTGACCCGGTTACAGGCGCCCAGCATCGTTTCCGCGAACATCGGCTGCATACAGCATCTGCAGTCCGGTACCGCAGTGCCGGTTCGGCACTGGATAGAACTTGTCGACGATGCCCTATTTCAGTGATGCATGACGTGGATCAATGCCTTTTTTTGATGCAAAGTTAATATTTTACGTACGATGTAAGTCGTAAATATTTGATTAGTTTAGCTAATGTAAGTGGCGCTTTTCGTGCATGCCGACGCACTTTTTTGGATACAGGACTTGACTTTGTTGCGACGCAACATATAATCTGCATCGAGCGTCGCACCCATCCGTCGTCCACATACAAGGAGAACACCGTGTATCCGAACCAAGCGCAATTGCTCGAAATTCAAAAGACGCAGGTCGATGCCCTCCACGCATTCGCCGGCTCGATCTTCCAGGCCACCGAAAAGCTGGCGCAGTTGAACATGGCCACCTCACGCGCTTTCCTGCAGGAAACCGCTGGAACGGCCCAATCGCTGATGTCCGCCAAGGACCCCCAGGAACTGGCCACGCTGGCCGGATCAATGACGCAACCCGGCGCGGAAATGCTGGCCACGTACTCGCGCACCGCCTATTCCATCGCCAGCGCTGCCGGCGCCGAAATCGCCAAGGTTGTTGAAACCCAGATCGCCGAGGGCAATCGCAAGCTGGCCGAGATGATTGACCAGGCGGCCAAGTCCGCCCCCGCCGGTTCGGAGCACGCCATCAGTCTTATCAAGAATTCGCTGTCGGCTGCTAATACCGCCTTTGACGCGGTAAGCAAGGCTACCCGCCAGGCTACGGAAACCGCGGAATCGAACATCGCTGCGGCGGTTGCCGTTGCCACCGACGCGGTCAAGTCCAAAACCAGGAAGGCTGCTTAATTGTCCTCGGGGTACTAAGCCACTGCAAAAGGCCGCCTTCGGGCGGCTTTTTTGCCCATGAAGTGCGATTTCAACCCAAATTTCAC
>CAIQGU010000122.1 GCA_903871435.1 uncultured Burkholderiales bacterium
ACGGCGACCACCGAGATCTACACAGGCGAAGACACTCTTTCCCTACACGACGCTCTTCCGATCTTGGTGTCCAGGCCCACCACCTCGGCGGTGCGGAAGGTGGCGCTCTTGGCGCGGCCCAGCCGCGTGCCGGTGAGGTCGTCGACCACATCGAAGGCCAGGCCGTATTTCTGCGCCTCGGCCATGGTGGCCAGCATGCCAAAGACGCCCACCCGGTTGGCGATGAAGTTGGGAGTGTCCTTGGCGCGGACCACGCCCTTGCCCAGGGTGCTGGTCAGGAAACCCTCGAGTTGATCGAGAACGGCAGGCTGGGTGTCGGGCGTGGCGATGAGCTCCACCAGGTGCATGTAGCGCGGCGGATTGAAGAAGTGCACGCCGCAGAACCGCGCCCGCAGTTCGGCGGGTAGCGCCTGGCCCAGCTGGGTGATGGACAGCCCGGAGGTATTGGAGGCAAAGATGGCATCGGGGCGGATATGGGGACCCACCTTGGCGTAAAGATCACGCTTCCAGTCCATGCGCTCGGCGATGGCCTCGATGATGAGATCGCATTCCTTGAGCGCTTCCAGGTTCTGTTCATAGTTGCCCAGCTCGATATGGCGGGCATCTTCGGCACGGCCTAGCGGTGCCGGACTGAGTTTCTTCAGGCCATCGATGGCACGGCGCACGATGCCGTTCTTGTCGGGCGATTTGGTATCGGGCAGGTCGAACAGCACCACGGGGACGCGGGCGTTGATGCAATGGGCCGCGATCTGCGCACCCATGACGCCCGCGCCCAGCACGGCCACCTTCTTGATTATGAAATTCGTCATAGTTTCTTCCCAGGTTTCGATTTTTTTGAATGCTGCCTGTCGACTTCGCGTGCCGTGATCCTTGTGCTGCAAGCGACTGCTAGAACCAGTCGGCCTGGAACTCCATGAGATTCTTGGCGCCGGAACGTGCGGCGCGAATGTGGAATGCGGTCTCGGGCAGCAGGCGTTGGAAGTAGAAACGCGCCGTCGCCAGCTTGGCGGTGTAAAAGGGGTCGACGCCATCGCCGTCGGCGGCGATGCGTGCCAGCGCCACTTGGGCCATGCGCGCCCAGAAATAGGCGAAAACCAGATGGCCGGCAACGCGCAGGTAGTCCACCGAAGCGGCGCCCGCCTCATCCTGATTGGACATGGCCTTCATGCCCACTTCCATGGTGAGCTTCTGGATCTTGTCGCCTAGGTCGGCCAGCGGGGTGATGAACTCGCTCATGGCCGCGTTCGTCCCGTGTTCCTGAACGAAGTCCTGCACCAGCGCGCCGAACTTGCGCAGTTTGGCGCCGCTGTCCATGAGAATCTTGCGGCCCAGCAGGTCGAGCGACTGGATGGTGTTGGTGCCCTCGTAGATCATGTTGATGCGTGAATCGCGCAGCAATTGCTCCATGCCCCATTCGCGGATGTAGCCGTGGCCGCCAAAGACCTGCAGGCATTCCGAGGAGCGCAGAAAGCCGTTGTCGGTGAGGAAGGCTTTCACTATGGGCGTCATGAGCGCCATCATGTCGCCGCCAAAGGCGCGCTGCTCCTCGTCCGGGTGATGCAGTTGCTGATCCGCCATCAGCGCGATCCAGTACGCGAACGCGCGGCCGCCTTCGGCGTAGGCGCGCGCCGTGAGCAGCATGCGGCGCACGTCGGGATGGACGATGATGGCGTCGGCGGCCTTGTCGGGTGACTTCGCACCGGTCAGCGAGCGGCCCT
>CAIQGU010000123.1 GCA_903871435.1 uncultured Burkholderiales bacterium
CCGTTGCGGGCGCGGGCCACGATGAGATGCAGGCGTGCCACAGCGTTAAACCGCCACCGGCGCCTTGATGTGCGGATGCGACTGGTAATCGAGGATCTCGAAATCATCGTACCGGTAATCGACGATCGAATCCGGCCGGCGGGCGATGCGCAGCTGCGGGTAGGGATAGGGTTCGCGCGCCAGTTGCTGGCGCACCTGGTCGAAGTGGTTGCTGTAGATGTGGCAGTCGCCACCCGTCCAGACGAAATCCCCCGGCGCCAGATCGCACTGCTGGGCCACCATGTGCGTGAGCAGCGCGTAGCTGGCAATGTTGAAAGGCACGCCCAAAAATATGTCGCAGCTGCGCTGATACAGCTGGCAGCTCAGGCGGCCCTGCGCCACGTAGAACTGGAACAGGAGATGGCAGGGCGGCAGGCGCATGCGGGGAATGTCGGCGACGTTCCAGGCCGAGACGATCAGGCGGCGCGAATCCGGATTGCGGCGGATTTCATCGATGACCTGGGTGATCTGGTCGACATGACCGCCATCGGGCGTGGGCCAGGAGCGCCACTGCACGCCATAGACCGGCCCCAGCTCGCCCTGCGGGTCGGCCCATTCGTCCCAGATGGTGACGCCGTTGTCGCGCAGGTACGCGACATTGCTCGAACCCTGCAGGAACCAGAGCAGCTCATGGATGATCGAGCGCAGATGCAGCTTCTTCGTGGTGACCAGGGGAAAGCCGCTGGCAAGATCAAAGCGCAGCTGGTGGCCGAACACCGAGCGGGTTCCCGTACCGGTGCGGTCGCTCTTGTCCGCGCCATGCTCGAGCACATGGCGCATGAAATCTTCATATTGGCGCATGAGATTGGCGGCAGGGCCGCGGCGGAAGGCACGGATTTGGCCCGTACCGGAAAAACTGCTGAACGGGTAGGCCACAGTATAGCGAGGCGTCGGTGGCCTTCGACCGCGGCGTCGCAACGGCGGCCCTCGCCGGGCGCTGATGGCGCGGCTTCCCGGCGCGCCAGCGGCAGCTGCGCACCGCGCGGCCGCCTAGCGCGTGAACTGTAGCGCTGCCAGCCGGGCGTACAGGCCACCTTGCTCCAGCAGCTCGCCGTGCCGCCCCTGTCCGACGATCACGCCTTGTTCCAGGACAAAGATGCGGTCGGCGCGCTGCACGGTTGCCAGCCGGTGGGCGATGACGATGGTCGTGCGGCCATGCATGGCCACATCCAGGGCCAGCTGCACGGCGCGTTCGCTTTCGGCATCGAGACTGCTGGTGGCTTCGTCGAGCAGCAGCAGCGGCGCATCCTTGAGTATGGCCCGGGCGATGGCCAGCCGCTGGCGCTGTCCGCCCGACAGGCGCAGGCCACGCTCGCCCACCAGGGTTTCGTAACCTTCGGGCAGCCGCTCGATGAACTCGTCCACATGGGCGGCCCGGGCCGCGGCCAGGATCTCGTCATCGGTGGCGCCACTGCGCCCATACCGGATGTTTTCGCGTACGGTGCCCGAGAAGATCACCGGCTCCTGGGGTACAAGCGCGATGTGCCCGCGCAGATCCTCCAGGCGCAGATCGCGCAGCGGGATGCCGTTGAGCCGGATGTTTCCGCTGTCGATATCGTAGAAGCGCTGCAGCAGCTGGAAGACCGTGGTCTTGCCGGCACCTGACGGACCCACCAGCGCCACGGTCTGCCCCGCGCCGATGGACAGGGACAACTGCCGCAGGACCGGGGTGGCGGGTCGCGACGGGTAGTGGAAAG
>CAIQGU010000124.1 GCA_903871435.1 uncultured Burkholderiales bacterium
GCCAGGCAAAGCCGCGCCCCATCGTTTCCACCGACAACCGGTCGCGCTCCAGATACACCCGGTTCACATCGGTGATTTCCAGCTCGCCGCGCGGCGAGGGCCGCAGGGCCGCGGCGATATCCACCACTTGGTTGTCGTAGAAATACAGGCCGGTGACCGCATAGTTGGAGCGCGGCTTGGCGGGCTTTTCTTCAATGCTCACCGCGCGCAGTTGTTCGTCAAACTCCACCACGCCGTAGCGCTCGGGGTCGGTTACGCGGTAGGCAAATACGGTGGCGCCGGTGCTGCGCTCATGCGCCCGCTGCAGCTGATTGGGCAGATCATGGCCGTAGAAGATGTTGTCGCCCAGTATCAGCACGGAGGGGTCGGTGCCGATGAACGGGCGGCCCAGGATAAAGGCCTGAGCCAGGCCATCGGGCGATGGCTGCACCTGGTACGCAATGTTCAAACCCCAGTTACTACCGTCGCCCAGCAGCTCGGCAAACCGCGGGGTGTCGGTGGGCGTGGAAATGATCAGAATATCGCGTATGCCCGCCAGCATCAGCGTGCTAAGCGGGTAGTACACCATGGGCTTGTCGTAGACAGGTAGCAGCTGCTTGGAGATCACCTGCGTTACCGGATACAGGCGCGTTCCCGATCCGCCGGCCAAAATGATGCCCTTGCGGCGCGGGGCAGCGGCAAGCGGCGGATCGTCAGAGCGGCGTTTGCGCACCACGGGGGTTCTCCAGGCTCATTTTATTGTTGGGGGGGTGCGCAACATGCGCAACCCGGTTATGCCGCCGTCCCATACTGCAGGCTGACCCAGTCGCGATACTTGCCCGAGGTCACCTGCTCCACCCACGCCGAGGAATTGAGATACCACTCCACGGTCTTGCGGATGCCGCTGGCAAAAGTCTCCACCGGCGTCCAGCCCAACTCGCGCTCGATCTTGCTGCAGTCGATTGCGTAGCGCCGGTCGTGTCCGGGCCGGTCTTTGACAAAGGTGATTTGCTGCGAGTAACTGCCGCTGTTGCGTGGCCGCAGGGCATCGAGCGTGGCGCAGATGGTCTTCACTACGGCAAGGTTCTGCATCTCCGTGCGGCCCCCGATGTTGTAGGTCTCGCCCAGGCGGCCGTTCTGCAGCACTGTACGTATCCCGCTGCAATGGTCGCCCACGTAGAGCCAGTCCCGCACATTGCTGCCATCGCCGTAGATGGGCAGGGGCTTGCCCTGCAGCGCGTTGAGCGTTACCAGGGGGATGAGCTTTTCCGGAAACTGCAGGGGGCCATAGTTGTTGCTGCAATTGGTAGTCAGCACCGGCAGACCGTAGGTGTGGTGGTAGGCCCGCACCAGGTGATCGGACGCCGCCTTCGAGGCGGCATAGGGGCTGTTGGGTGCGTAGGCTGTGGTCTCGGAAAACGCCGGATCCACCGGCCCCAGGGAACCGTACACCTCGTCCGTGGAAACGTGCAGGAAGCGGAAGGCATCGCGCTCCGCGCCGGGTAGTTCGCCATAATACGTGCGAGCCGCCTCCAGCAGGGCAAACGTGCCGTTGATGTTGGTGCGCACGAATTCGGCCGGCCCCAGTATGGACCGGTCCACATGGCTCTCGGCCGCAAAGTGCAGCAGGGCGCGCGGGCGGTGCTTGCGCAGCAGGGCCAGTACGGCCGCGCTGTCGCAGATGTCCTGGCGCTCGAACAGCAGCTTCGGGTTATCGCGCACCACGGCCAGATTGGCCAGATTGCCGGCGTAGGTGAGGCAATCGATGACCAGTACCGGCTCATTGCGCAACGGGGCGCTTTGGCCGGCTGCCGGCGTAAGCCAGTCAACCACGAAGTTAGAGCCGATGAAGCCTGCGCCACCGGTTACAAATATCATTGTTGTCCCTGCGCAATGCGGCTGCTTGCGCGTCTTTTTTGTTTGTATGCCAACGACGGAGCTCCCGCCCCACGTCCATGGCACGCCTCTTTAACAGAAAGTTTACAACGAGGCTGGAATGCGCGCTCATTTGCGATGAGCACCCAAGGGGCGGGGCTCAGCGCAGGGGGGCAATCGGGTTCTCCCAATTCCGGCAGTTGAAGCGGGCGAAGTCACTGTCGGTAGTGCCCCGACGCAATCCCTGCTCGATGGCCAAGGCTGCCAGGTGGGCGTCGGGCACCCCGTTGCCGCTCGCCCTCGACGCGGCCAGCAGTTCGCCCAGAATTGCCGCGTAGCCGTCGCCCGGGTTGGGGATCCAGACGGGCGGGTGCGCAAATGGGGAACGATGACGGATACTCGCGAAACCGGAATCTGACGCCACCCGCGCACA
>CAIQGU010000125.1 GCA_903871435.1 uncultured Burkholderiales bacterium
GCAACTTGCTATCGAACGCCCTCAAATACAGCCCGGCGGGGTCCCCGGTAGAGATCCGGGTAACGGATTCCGATGATCCCCTCGCCCTCATCATCGATGTTTCCGACCACGGCAAGGGTGTCGAGGCCCAGGTGCTGCCGCGGCTGTTCGAGCGCGGCAGCCGCGGCACCGAAGTGCGCACCGAAGGCAGCCACGGCCTGGGGCTCTACATCGTGCGCCGGGTCATGGAACTGCACGCCGGCGCCGTGCAGCTGCGCGTCAATTCGGAACAGGGCACCACCTTCCGGCTGGTGGTAGAGCAGTCCCGGGAGAACTAAACCAGCTTCAACGCCGCGCGGAACACATAGCCCACCCGCGACTTGGACTGCAAGGGCACGATGCTGGGCGTCGTGCGCTCGATGCGCCGGCGCAGCCGGTAGATCATGGCGTTGAGGCCGTCGGTGGCAGCGTCGTCCACCGTGCGCCCCAGGCGCTGCCGCAGGTGCTCGCGGCTGACCACTTCGCCGTTGGCTTCCAGGAAGCACTCCACCAGCACCACGTCGGTATCGCTCAGGTCGACGCGCGCGCCATCGGGCGCCACCAGCTGCGCGGCGCGCCGGTCGAGCTTCCACGACACGGCGGTCGGATTGGTGGTGGCGATGCGCCGCTGCACGGCCTTGATGGCCAGCGTGACCTGCTCGAACTGCACCGGCTTGGCAAGGTACATGTCGGCGCCCGCGCCTATGGCCTGCTCGAAGACATCGGGCGCCAGGCGGCCGGAGGCAACCAGGAGACCGGAATCGCTGCGCCGTCGTATGACCTTGATGAGGTCCACGCCGTCGATTCCCGGCAGCATGAGGTCAACCACGTAGAAGTCGTAGCCGTAGGCGTCGCTGTTGGCCAGCAGATCATTGCTGTCGGCGAACACGTCGACGCGTATGCCCAGGTCGGACAGGTGCTGCGAGAGGTACTCCGTGTATTCGATATCGTCGTCGATCAGAGCGAGGTTTTTTGGCAGCATGATGGTTTGGACACTCGGTGAGTGGTTATCACGAAATAGTAATCCGATTCAGGCCGGCGGTGGGTAATCTGCGCGCGACCACCGCGTTGACGAAAAGAATGGTCTTGGTCAGCGCGCTCGCCTGCCGCCGGGCGGTGCGCGTCCGTTTCAGCGCAGCGCGTTCAGGATGCCGCGCAGGATGTCCAGCGGCGCCGGTGGGCACCCGCTAACCTCGACGGCCACCGGCAGGATGTTGGCCACCCGGCCCCGGCTCGCATAGCTTTCGCCGAATACGCCGCCCGTGCAGCCGCAGTCGCCTATCGCCACGACGCGCTTGGGGCCTGGCACAGCGTCCCAGGTGCGCCGCAGCGCTTCCTCCATGTGTGCCGATACGGGCCCTGTCACCAGCAGCAGGTCGGCATGGCGCGGGCTGGCCACGAAACGTATGCCGATTCCCTCGATGTTGTAGTAGGGATTGGACAGCGCCTGCATTTCCAGCTCGCAGCCGTTGCAGGAACCGGCATCCACGGCCCGGATCGATACCGCGCGGCCCAGGATGGCGAGGATATCGCGCTGGATCGCATCGACAGCCGGATCCCCCGCGGTGGTGGCTCCCCCTGCAGGTTGCGGCGGCGCTTCGCTTATGGTGCCCACGCGCGCGATCTGCCTGAGGATGCGCCAGGTCATTAGAGATCCTGTCCCGAATAGCTCAAGTTGAACGATTTGTTGATCAGCGGAAAGTCGGGAACGATGTTGCCGACCACCGCGTACTCAAGAACGGGCCAGTTCTGCCACGACGGGTCGTGGCAGTGCGCACGCCGTATGCATGCCTGCTCGTCCAGTTCCAGCGCCACCAGCACTTCGCCCCGCCATGCCTCGACCCAGCCAGCGGCGTGGCCACACGCCTGCGGCGCGCCCAGCGTCTCCAGCACGGGCCCGGCGGGCAGCAATTCGGTGATCGCGCGAATCAGGCGCAGCGATTCCGCGATTTCTTCAAAGCGCACGGCGACGCGGGCCGCGACATCGCCGGCCGTGTACCGGGCGGCCCGGAAGGCCAGCTCGTGATACGGCTGGGCACCGACCTGAGCGCGCAGGTCACTTCCCACACCACTGGCACGTGCTGCCATTCCCGTAAGGTTCAATTGCCGTGCCAGCGCCGCCGGCACGCACCCGGTGCCGGCAAACCGGTCCTGCAGGCCGGCATGACCGTCGTAGATGGCCGCGAGGCGTGTCACTTCAACCCCCAGCGCCGCCGCATCTGCCGCCAGCCCACGCAGGGAGTCTGTGCCGGGGTCGGCACGCACGCCGCCGGGCACGATCCAGTCCATGAGCAACCGATGCCCAAAGACGGCGTGGTTCCTGCGCAGCCAGTCCTCGCGCAGCCGCGAAAACTGCGCCAGGCCAAAGGCAAAGCCGGCATCGTTGCCCAGCGCCCCGAGGTCGCCCAGGTGGTTGGCGACTCGCTCGCGCTCCAGCGCAAGCGCCCGCAGCCACACCGCCCGCGCGGGGGCCGTGGTGTTGCACAGCGATTCAAGCGCCGCGCAATAGGCCCAGCCGTAGCCTACGGTGGTATCACCCGAAATGCGCGCGGCCAGCTTTGCGCCCAGCAAAGGGTCCATGCCGGAGAAGCGCTTTTCGATGCCCTTGTGCGTGTAACCCAGGCGCTCCTCAAGACGCAGAACTTTCTCCCCGACCACCGAGAATCGGAAATGCCCGGGCTCGATGATGCCGGCGTGCACCGGACCGACGGCGATTTCGTGCACGCCTTCGCCTTCCACCGGCACGAAGAGATAGCGCTCGTCGTCGGTGGCAAATTGCAAAGCAGCATCGGCATCGATCCGCAGCGGGAAATAGTCACTTGGCCACGCCGCGTGCCGCAGCCAGGGCCGCCTGTCCACCGGCATTGCCGTGCCGCCATCCGGCGCCGTCGTCATGGCGTGCAGGCCGTTCAGGTCCGCCACGGCGCGCTGCATTCGGCTTGCGCAGGGGAAAATGCCAGCAAGGTCCGGGTAGTTCAGGGCTGCAGTTTTCACCGTGCCGGGTGTTGCGCCGTCGCCGGCCGGCGTGGCATTGCCGGCGAGGCCGGGGGACAGTGGCAGCGGCAGGTCCAGCCAGACCAGGATTGCGCCGAGCGCATACGCACAGGCAACCGCATGGCCCCCGCCGGATCCGCGCCGGTCTATGCCCCACAGCGCAACCAGCCGGCCACCATTGGTCGCCACGGCAGCTGCTGCAGCTTGCCATTGCGCGGCATCCACCTGCGCATGCACGACCGGTGCCGGGCCCTGCTGCTGTACGAACCGACAACCGAGACCGGCCAGCTCCGGCGGGATGATCGCGGCGTTCATCGGCATGGTGAAGCCTCTGGTCGGCAGCCGGGTGTCATGTAACGGATCCTAGCCACCGATGAGCGCCGCTGCCTGGCGATACCAGTCGGCCAGGAAAGGCGGCACGTAGAGCCCCAGCATGAGTACCAACGCCAGGTGGAGGAACACGGGCAGCAGTGCGGGTGCGTGGCGCACGGGCGCTAGGTTCGTGTCGCCGAAGCTCATTGCCTGCACCCGCGCAAATACTGCCGCAAAGGCCAGGCCCAGCGCCAGCAGCAGCACGGGGGCCGCCCAGGGCAGTTGCCGCATCGCGCTGGTGAGGATCAGGAATTCGCTGGTGAAAACCCCAAAGGGCGGTACACCCAGGATGGCGAGCGAACCCAGCAGGAGTCCCCAGCCCAGGGTCGGTCCGGCTTTGATGAGGCCGCGGATGTCGTCCATCATCTGCGAGCCCGCCCGCTGCGTGGCGTGCCCCACCGCGAAGAAGATGGCCGATTTCGTCAGTGAATGCACGGTCATGTGCAGCAGGCCGGCAAAGTTGGCAACCGGACCGCCCAGGCCAAACGCAAAGGTCATCAGCCCCATGTGCTCGATCGACGAGTAGGCGAACATGCGTTTGACGTCACGCTGGCGCTGCAGCAGGAACGCCGCCACCACCACGGACAGTATTCCAAAACCGACCATCGAGCGGGCCGGCAGGCCGTTGCCCATCGCGCCATCAGCCAGCACCTTGCAGCGCAGGATGGCGTAGAGGGCCACGTTGAGCAGCAGGCCGGAGAGCACGGCCGATATCGGCGTCGGGCCCTCGGCATGCGCGTCGGGCAGCCAGTTGTGCAGCGGCACCAGTCCTACTTTCGTGCCGTAGCCCACCAGCAAGAACACGAAGGCCAGCGCCAGTATGTGGGGTTCGAGCTGAGACTTCACGGCGACCAGGTGGGTCCAGAGCAGCGCGCCCTCGCCACCGCCAATCACCCGGTCAGCGGCAAGGTACAGCAGCAAGGTGCCAAAGAGCGCCTGGGCAATGCCGACCCCGCAGAGGATGAAGTATTTCCAGGCCGCCTCCAGGCTCGCTGGCGTGCGGTAGACCGAAACCAGCAACACGGTCGTGAGTGTCGCAGCTTCCATCGCTACCCACAGCACGCCGAGATTATTGGTGGTGAGGGCCACCAGCATCATGGCGATGAACAGCTGGTACATGCTGTGATAAAGACGCATGCGCGGCCCGGTCATCTTGCCGCGATCGCGTTCGATGCGCATATACGGCCGCGAAAACAGCGCCGTGGTCAGGCCTACCAGCGCGGTCAGGGCAACCAGGAAGGCGTTGAGCGGATCGATGAAGAAGCGCTCGGCCAATACCAGCACGGGACCGCTCCGGACGACCTCGGCGGTGAGACCCGCCGCCACCGCAAAAGTGAGGGCGCTGAAAGCCACGTTGATTTCCGGACCCCGGCGGCTGTGTCCCAGGAAGGCCAGCGCCAGTCCGCCACAGATTGGCACCAGAATGAGCAGGGCAAGCAGCAGGAGCGGGTCGGTGGTCATGGTGCAGCGTTCACCCTCACCCCGGCCCTCTCCCTCCGGGAGAGGGCCGGGGTGAGGGCAGCAAGCCGCGGTCCAAGTCTCACGGCGCTTCCTTCCCGTCGTCGCGCATCTGCTCCAGATGCTGGATATCCAGGCTGTCGAACTGCTCGCGGATCTGGAACATGAAGACACTCAGGATCAGGACACCCACCAGTACGTCCAGGGCGATACCCAGTTCCACGATCATCGGCATGCCGTTGGTCGCCGCCGTCGCGGCAAAGAACAGGCCATTTTCCATGGCGAGGAAGCCGATGACCTGGGGTATGGCCTTGGCGCGCACGATCATCATCATGAAGGAGAGCAGCACGCAAGCAAGCGCGATGCCCAGCGTGGCCCGCGCCACGGAGGATGAAAGCTGCGAGATCGGCGTGGCCAGGTTGAAGGAAAAAACCACGAGCACGATGCCCGCCAGCATGGTCATGGGGATATTGAGCAGCGGTTCCACGTCCCAGCGCACGTTCATGCGGTCGATGATGCGGTGCAGCCCGAACGGTATGACGATCACCTTGAGAACCAGGGTGAGCGCAGCGGACACGTAAAGGTCCGGCTGCTGCGTGAGCCCGGCAACGGTGAGCGTGGCCAGTACGAGCGTCACGCCCTGCGCCGTGTACAGGTGCACCAGGCTCAGGATCCGCCGTTGCGAGATCATGCCAAAGGACACGATCAGCAGGATGGCCGCGTACAGGTTGATGCTTTGCTCGAGCAGCGCGCGCATCCTCAGGCCCCCAGCAGCTGGTGCACCAGCAGCCCGATGACCGCCAGCAGGAAGGCCGACGCGAGGAACTCGGGCACCCGGAAGATGCGCATCTTGGCGCTGATGGTTTCTATCAGCGCAAGGGTGGCGCCGCCGATGGTCAGCTTGAAGACCAGCACCGGCAGGGCAGTGATCATGGCCAGCGGCGTGGCGATCTCCGCTATGCCCCACGGGAAGAACAACGCCAGGCCAATACACGAATACGCGAACAACGGGAGCGCCGCGGCCCACTCCAGTATGGCCAGGTGCCGGCCGGAATATTCCAGCAGCAGCGC
>CAIQGU010000126.1 GCA_903871435.1 uncultured Burkholderiales bacterium
ACCTTGAAGATCCGGTGATGAAACGCGCGCTCATACTCGGCCTGGGGGAAAGCGGCTTTGCCATGGCGCGCTGGCTGGCGCGCGAGGGCTGGAACCTGCGCGTGGCCGACACACGTGAGGAACCGCCCATGCTGGCGGCACTGCAGGCAGAACTGCCTGAGGTGGGATTCGCAACGGGCGCCTGGGACGCGAGCCTGCTCGACGGCGTCGATCTGATGGCGCTGAGCCCCGGGCTCTCCCCTCTGCAGGAGCCGCTGCACGGCCTCATAGCCGAAGCCGACCGGCGTGGCGTCGATGTGGTCGGCGAAATTGAACTGTTCGCGCGCGCCCTGGAAGACTTGCGCGCGGCGCGCGGTTATGCGCCGCGGGTGCTGGGCGTCACGGGCACCAACGGCAAGACCACCACCGTGCGCATGACGGCCCGCATGCTCGAGCAGGCAGGCCGCAGCGTCTGCGCCGCGGGCAACATCTCCCCCAGCGCCCTTGACGCACTGCGCGCGGCGCTGGACGCGGACACGCTGCCGGAATTCTGGGTGCTGGAACTGTCCAGCTTCCAGCTTGCCACCACCGCCTCGCTGACCTGCGCAGCGGCGGCGATACTCAACATCACGCAGGACCATCTCGACTGGCATGGCAGCTTCGAGGATTACCGCGCAGCCAAGCTGAGGATCTTTGCGCCCACGACCTTTCGCGTGCTTAACCGGGACGATCCGGCAACGCGGGACCTTGGCGCCGAACCTGTTCTGCCGGGCGCCGGACCTTCGGAGGCCGGTACGGCGAGCTTCGGTGTCAGCGCGCCGCAGCAGTTGGGGCAGTTCGGTCTGGCGCGGGACGCTGGACTGCTTTGGCTGGCCTGCACGGACGAGGCACCGCCGCCGCGCCGCCGCCGTCGCGGCGCGCGGGCAGGGGCTGATGCCACCACCAACCTCCTGGGGCCCGCGCCGCTTGAAGCCGGCGAAATGCCGATGGTGCACCGGCTGATGCCCGTCGATGCGCTGCCGGTTCGCGGCACGCATAACGCCATGAACGCACTGGCAGCGCTCGCGCTGGTGCGGGCCGTCGGCGCGCCGCTCGCGCCGGCACTGCGGGCGCTCGGTGCCTTCCAGGGTGAACCGCACCGGACCGAGCACGTGGCGCGGATAGCGGGCGTCGACTATATCGACGACAGCAAGGGCACGAACGTGGGCGCTACCGTGGCGGCGCTCGAAGGGTTGGGCGCGGTTGCCGTGCCGGGCGAAACGGCACCCAAGCGCCGCATCATCATCATCCTCGGCGGCGACGGCAAGGGGCAGGCGTTTGCCCCGCTTGCGGTGGCTGTGGCGCGCCATGCACGGGCCGCCGTGCTCATCGGCAAGGATGCGCCGGTGATCGCGCTGGCACTCCAGGATGCCGATGTCCCCCTGCTTGCATCAGGAGACCTCACTGCCGCAGTAAATACGGCAGCCGGACTGGCCCAGGCCGGCGATATCGTCCTGTTGTCACCCGCCTGTGCAAGCCTGGATGCATTCCGCAACTACGCGCACCGCGCCGCGGTCTTTCGCGCGGCGGTCGCCGAACTGGCGGCTGCCCGGCCGTTGCCGCACCGTGCCGGTGATGCGGGTAATCACGATGCCATCGACGCTGACCCCGCCGCGGGCAGCCTGCCCGGAGGTCCCGCATGAAGCTGCCGGCGTTCCTGCAGGCGCGACGCAAGGGCAAACCGGCCGCAGCGCCGGTAGTGCCGGGGGGTGCCGTGCTCGCCCTGGCCGGCCTTGGCGCCGCGGGCGGACGGGGCCGGGCGGGTAATTCACCACTGCGTTCCGTCGACGGCGCGCTGCTCCTGCTCATCGCCGGCCTGCTGCTCTTCGGCCTCGTGATGGTCTTTTCGGCATCCATCGCGCTGGCCGATTCGCCGCGCTACAAAGTGACCCCGGGATATTTTGCAATCCGCCATCTCATCTCCATGGTCATCGCCCTCGCCGCTGCAGTGGTGGCCTTCAGCGTGCCATCGGCTTCGTGGCAGCGCGTCGCGCCCTGGGCCTTCGCACTGGCTGGGCTGCTACTGGTCGTGGTGCTGGTGCCAGGTGTCGGCAAGGGCGCGCTGGGCGCCCGCCGCTGGATCGGCCTGGGCGGACTGAACCTGCAGCCCTCCGAAGTGATGAAGCTGGCCTGCGTTATCTATGCCGCCGATTTCACGGTGCGCAAGCAGGACTTCATGCACGATTTCCGCAAGGGCTTCGCGCCCATGGCCGGCGTAATGGCCGTGGTGGGCGTGCTCCTGCTGCTGCAGCCCGACCTGGGCGCTTTCGGGGTCGTCGTCTCCATCAGCATGGCCATCCTGTTCCTGGGCGGCGTGAACGGGCGGTTGTTCGCTTCCATCGCCGCCGCCCTGGTCGTGACTTTCATGAGCGTCATCTGGGCCAGTCCCTGGCGCCGCGAGCGCATTTTCGCCTACCTCGATCCCTGGTCCACGGAAAACGCCCTGGGCCGTGGCTACCAGCTGTCGCACTCGCTGATCGCCTTCGGCCGTGGCGAATGGTTCGGCGTGGGCCTGGGCGCGAGCATCGAAAAGCTCCATTACCTGCCGGAGGCCCATACGGATTTCCTCATGTCCGTGGTCGGCGAAGAACTGGGCATGGTCGGCGTGCTGGTCGTCATCGTCTCCTTCTATTGGCTGGTACGGCGCGCTTTCGAGATCGGGCGCCAGGCCATCGCCCTCGAGCGCACCTTCCCGGGCCTGGTCGCGCAGGGCATAGGCACGTGGATGGGCCTGCAGGCCTTCATCAACATCGGCGTGGCCACGGGACTGCTGCCCACCAAGGGCTTGACGCTGCCGCTGATGAGCTACGGCGGATCCGCGCTGATGAGTTCGCTGGTGGCGCTGGCCATACTGCTGCGCATCGATTACGAAAACCGGGTGTTGATGCGCGGCGGCAAGCTCGCCGGAGGTTCGCGATGAGCCGCGTGCCAGAGCGGCAAGGCGCGCCCGTGGACGCAACGGCGGGCGACCGGCGCCGCCTGCTTATCGTGGCCGCCGGAACGGGCGGTCACGTGATGCCGGGCCTGGCGGTGGCCGACGCCCTGCGCGGACGCGGCTGGGATGTCAGCTGGCTGGGCACCACCACCGGCATGGAGCGTGGCCTGGTCGAAGGCGCCGGACTCGCGTTCGATGCCGTGGCATTCACCAGCATCCGCGGCAAGGGCGCCGCGGCCCTGCTACGCGGACCGCTGCGCCTGGTGCGCGCGGTTGCCGCCAGTTTCGCCATACTGCGGCGCGTGGCGCCGCATGCCGTATTCACCACCGGTGGGTACATCGCCGTTCCCGCCGGGCTGGCCGCTGCCCTGCTGCGCCGGCCGATGCTGTTCCTCAATGCCGATGCAGCACCGCAACTGTCGCTGCGCCTCCTGCTGCCGGTCCTGCGGGTGGTGCGCGTCGTCCTCTGTGGGTTCGATGGCGCCGCTGCGCGCCTCGCCGGTGTTCGCGCCAGGGTCAGCGGTGCGCCGGTGCGCGCTACCATCGCCGCCATCGCGCAGCCCGCGGCGCGCTTTGCCGGCCGCGACGGGCCCCTTGTGCTCCTGGTGGTGGGCGGCAGCCTGGGGGCACGCGTCCTCAACGAGGTGCTGCCGGATGCGCTGGCGTTGCTCGCGCCCGGTGAGCGTCCCATCGTCATCCACCAGTGCGGTGCCGGCAACGATGCAGCAACGCGGGACCGCTATGCCCGGCTTGATGTCGCGGCCGAGGTGATGCCTTTCATAGACGACATGGCGGCACGGTACGCCTCCGCCGATGTCGTGCTGTGCCGGGCCGGCGCCATTACTGTGGCCGAATTGTGCGCGGCCGGCGTCGCCGCCCTGCTGGTGCCGCTGGTGGCGGCCACGACGGACCACCAGCGCGCCAACGCGCAGTTTCTTGCCGACCACGGCGCCGCCCTGCATCTGCCCCAGAAGGAATTTCAGCCTGCTGCCCTGGCGGCGTTACTGCGCGGGCTCACGCGCCCGCAGTTGCGCGACATGGCCGTCAATGCGCGCCGGCTGGGCCGGCCCGATGCGACGGCGCGCGTGGTTTTCGAAATCGAATCCCTGGTTCCGGCAGCGGCGCCGGCAGCGGAAGGGGCAGGCACACGATGAAGCACGCGATACGGCATCTGCATTTCGTGGGCATCGGCGGCTCGGGCATGAGCGGCATCGCCGAGGTAATGCTCAATCTTGGCTACACGGTCAGTGGTTCGGACGCCAGCCTTGGCGCCGCCACAAACCGGCTGCAGTCGCTGGGCGCGCGTATCCACGAGGGACACGCCGCGGCCAACGTCGAGCACGCCGACGCCCTGGTCGTGTCGTCGGCCATACGCAGCGACAACCCCGAACTGGTCGCCGCACGCGCCCGCCGCATACCGGTGGTTCCGCGCGCCGAGATGCTCGCCGAGCTCATGCGCCTCAAGCAAGGCATCGCCATCGCAGGCACGCATGGCAAGACCACCACCACGAGCCTGGTCGCCAGCATCCTTGCGGCCGGGGGACTGGACCCGACCTTCGTCATCGGCGGGCGGCTCAACTCGGCG
>CAIQGU010000127.1 GCA_903871435.1 uncultured Burkholderiales bacterium
ATGGCGGCATGGGCGTTCCAGTAGATCCAGGTGCTGTCGGCCTGCTGCTCGGCTGTCATGCACGCGATATCGCGGCGTACGGCAGCCCAGTCGGGTCCTTCCGAAGCTCCGGCAGGGCCCTGGTCGGTCTCGATGGGCGTGGAGATGGTGGGTGCGGGCAGCGCTACCGCGCCGGCGCCGCTGGCGGCAAAAGCGGCGGCCGCAGCACCGCTGGCGCCGCGGCGCAGATCGGCACGGACGCGCGTCTCCAGCACATCGTAGGCGCGCACGTAGTCCGGGCCCACGCCGACCAGGTCGCCCGCGCGCTCGAACCAGGCGTGCGCATCGGGTGCAAGATTGAGCTGCCCGGAGCGTCCGATACGGCCCCACACCATGGCGCGCTCCTCGGGCGTGAGGCCGGCATCGAGGTGATCGGCATAGACCGCGGCACGGTCGGGTGCGTCGCGCGCCAGCGCCACCATTGCCAGCAATGGCACCGGGTGCGCCATCTGGGCCAGATTGGCATCGGCCGCTGCCAGCCAGGCAGCCGGGTTCTGCAATGCGGCCTTGACGGCGGCAGCGTCCGCCGGCGGGAGGCGTTGCGCCGCCGTGAGGGCGGCGGGCAATTGATTGCGTTCCACCAGGGCCTGCAAGCGCGGCCACACCGACAGCACGCCATCGTCCATCAGCCGCTGCGCCAGGGCGGTGCAGCCCTCACCGCCCGGATCGGACACGAGGGAAAGATTACGCCGCGCCTCGCGGCCGATCTGTTCGCGGCGGCGCCCGTCATCGAGCGTGTAGCGCGCGAGCAGGGTGTAGCAGGACAGCTGGCCATCGTCGCCACCCAGCACGAGACGCCGCCGCTCGCTATCGAACGTGGCGAAGTCTCCCCGGGTGGCCAGCACCATCAGCCAGTCCGCGCGCAGGCGGTCAGCCAGCACGGTGCCCGCATAGCGCGCAAGAAACGGCCGCACGGCGCTGTCGTCAGGCGCCGGACCCCGCAGGCGCGCCGCGGCCTGCCAGTAGGCAACATAAGACTCGAGCTGGCTGCCGGCCACCTGGGGCGCGTACGCCGCCACCCGGTCGGCATCGCCGTCCAGGAAGGCCGCACGCGCGGCCAGCAATCCGGTCTCCGCCGGGCTGGCAGGGTGAATGCCTGGCGATGGCGCACGCGCCCGGACGGGCGGTGCCGAAACCGGCTGCTTTGGCGCCGGGTTCGCCGGCTCGACGGGTGTTGCGGGCGCGCCGGTTAGCACCGCGGCGGGTGTCGTTGGCGTGCCGATGACCGGCTCGGCGGGCGTGGCGGTTGCCGTTTCCGCAGGGGTCGCTGGCATGGCGCTGGCCGTTTCAGCAGGTGTCGCGGGCGTGGCGGGTGTGGCGGGCGCGGTGTTTGCGGATTCGGCGGATGTCGTTGGCGTCGCGATTGCCGCCGGGGCAGGTGCCGCTGGCGTGCCGTTGGCGTCCGCCGCAGCAACACCCGAAGCCGGTACGCGCTGGGCGTGCGCCGGGCCGGCGATCAACGCGCATGTCAGGAGCGCTCCGGCGCACAGGCCGGAGCGCAGCCAGAGCGGCGCCAGGC
Organism: uncultured Burkholderiales bacterium; assembly: GCA_903871435.1. Lineage (GTDB taxonomy): Bacteria > Pseudomonadota > Gammaproteobacteria > Burkholderiales > Burkholderiaceae_F > GJ-E10. The sequence goes on from CAIQGU010000127.1 coordinate 1,559, forward strand.
GGAGCATGATCATGCGCGCGGCACCGGCAGGCCGGCCCGTTGCCAGATCTCGAGCGTCGCGCTCGAGGCATTCATGGTGTAGAAGTGCAGGCCCGGAGCGCCATGCTCGAGCAGCCGCACGCAGAGCGCGGAAACGACATCGGCGCCAAACGCGCGTATGGCCGCGCGATCGTCACCGAAGCTCTCCAGGCGGCGGCGTATCCAGCGCGGAATCTCGGCGCCGCAGGCATCGGAAAAGCGCGCGAGCTGCGTGTAGTTGGTGATGGGCATGATGCCCGGCACGATGGGAATGTCGCATCCCAGGCGGGCGGCCTCGTCGACGAAACGCAGGTAGGCCTCGTCGTTGTAGAAATACTGGGTGATGGCGGAATCGGCGCCCGCGCGCACCTTGCGCACGAAGTTCTGCAGGTCCTCCGCGGGCGAGCGCGCCTGCGGATGGGTTTCGGGATACGCCGCCACTTCGATATGAAACCAGTCGCCATGCTCGGCACGCACCAGCTCGACGAGATCGGCCGCATAGCGGAAATCGCCGCCGCCGCCGGCCATGCCCGAGGGCGCGTCGCCGCGCAGCGCGACCAGATGCCGGATACCGGCGGCGCGATACGTCTGCAGCAGTTCGCGAACATAGGCGCGCGTGCTGGCAACGCAGGAAATGTGCGGCACCGCGTTGAATCCGGCCTGCTGGATCTCGAGCGTCGTGCCCAGCGTGCCGTCGCGCGTGGAACCGCCCGCGCCAAACGTCACGGAATAAAAGGCTGGCGCCACCCGGGCCAGTTCGGCACGGGTCGCGCGCAGTTTCTCCACGCCTTCGGGGTTGCGCGGAGGGGAGAATTCAACACTGAAAAGAGCGTCGGGCATTCGGCGCCTGTCGTGGTTTCGAGTGGCGTGCAGGACGGCGCTGCGTGCCGCATTGCCGCGGCCGCTGCGCGGCTTGCGCAGCGGCCGCAGGCGCGGCTCAGTAGCGGTAGGGCTCCGGCTTGTAGGGGCCGGATTTTTCGACGCCGATGTAGCGCGCCTGGGTATCGGTGAGCTCGGTGAGCGTCGCCGCCAGCTTTTTCAGCTGCAGGCGCGCCACCTTCTCATCCAGATGCTTGGGCAGCACATACACGCCTATGGGGTACTGGGCGGTGCGCGTGAAGAGTTCGATCTGCGCCAGAACCTGGTTGGCGAAGGACGAGCTCATGACATAACTGGGATGGCCCGTGCCGCATCCCAGGTTCACCAGGCGGCCTTCGGCCAGCAGGATGATGCGCTTGCCGTCCGGGAAAATGATGTGATCGACCTGGGGCTTGATGTTGTCCCACTTGTACTGCTTGAGGCTGGCGATGTCGATCTCGTTGTCGAAGTGACCGATATTGCACACGATGGCCTGGTTCTTCATGCGCTTCATGTGGTCATGCGTGATGACATGGAAGTTGCCGGTGGCGGTGACGAAGATATCCGCCTTGTCGGCCGCTTCGTCCATGGTGACCACGCGGTAGCCTTCCATGGCGGCCTGCAGCGCGCAGATGGGGTCGATCTCGGTGACCCAGACCTGGGCCGACAGCGCGCGCAGGGCCTGGGCCGAACCCTTGCCCACGTCGCCATAGCCGCACACGACGGCGATCTTGCCCGCGATCATGACGTCGGTGGCGCGCTTGATGCCGTCGACCAGCGACTCGCGGCAGCCGTAGAGGTTATCGAACTTGCTCTTGGTGACGGAGTCGTTGACGTTGATGGCCGGGAACTTCAGCGAGCCGTCCTTGGCCATCTGGTACAGGCGCTTCACGCCGGTCGTGGTTTCCTCGGTGACGCCCTTTACCTGGGCGAGACGCGTCGAGTACCACTTGGGATGGCGCTTGAGTTGCGCGGCGATGGAAGCAAACAGCTCGGTTTCTTCTTCGCTGGTGGGATGGGCGAGCAGGCTTGCATCGGTCTCGGCGCGCGCGCCCAGATGCAGCAGCAGCGTGGCGTCGCCGCCATCGTCCAGGATCATGTTGCTGTGGCCGCCATCGGCCCATTCGAAGATGCGGTGGGTGTAGTCCCAGTACTCGGCCAGGGTTTCACCCTTGACGGCAAACACCGGCGTGCCCGCTGCGGCGATGGCTGCCGCCGCGTGATCCTGCGTGGAGTAGATGTTGCACGAAGCCCAGCGCACCTGCGCGCCCAGGGCCTGCAGGGTCTCGATGAGCACCGCGGTCTGGATGGTCATGTGCAGCGAACCGGTGATGCGCGCGCCGCGCAGCGGCTGCGGTGCCGCGTACTCGTCGCGAATGGCGATGAGACCGGGCATTTCGGTTTCGGCAATGGAGATTTCCTTGCG
>CAIQGU010000128.1 GCA_903871435.1 uncultured Burkholderiales bacterium
GCCCTCTCCCACTTCGCGGGAGAGGGGGAAACGCGCACCCCGACGGAATCCATTTTGCCGCAACCGCCCACTACTCAATGGAAATCGTGGCTTTCGATGACGAGATTGCCCAACAAAGTGGAGTGATCCACGAGCCTGCCCGCAATCACGTGCAGCACGGCACTGCCGCTGGTGTCCAGCCGTTCCAGGTGTCCGTAGACCGTGAGCAGAGTTGCCTGCAGCAGTGGCTGGCGAAAGCGTTCTGCCACGGCGCGCCACACCACCACGTTGATGCAGCCGGTTTCGTCTTCCAGGGTTACGAATGTGACGCCGCTTGCCGTTGCGGGCCGTTGCCGGCAGGTTACGAGACCACAGGTGCGGATCAGTTGCCGGTGGCGGGATCTGCCCACCTCATCGGCGCTTTGCAGCCGCTGCGACTGCAGCCGTTCGCGCAGCAGCGCTAGCGGATGGCGGCGCAGGCTCAGGCTGGTGCTGCGAAAATCGGCGACGATATCCTGGCCTTCGCTGGGCGCCAGCAGCGCTGGTGTGCCCTCGAAGAGCGGCGGCTCGGCAGCCAGCGGCGCACGGTGAACGGCGTCTACATCCAGCCCCAGGGCGGTCCATAGCGCCTTGCGCCGGTGCCCCGTGAGCGCAGCCAGGGCGTCGGCATCGGCCAGGCTGGCGATTTCGCCGCGCTGCAGGCCGGCGCGGCGCGCCAGGTCGGGCACGCTGGCAAAGGGGCGTTCCACGCGTGCGGCAACGATGCGCTGGGCAGTTTCCTGCGAGAAGCCGCGCACCATGGCAAAACCCAGGCGTACGGCGGGCTTGGGCGGCACTGCGTGGCCGGCATGCGGTTCGGCCTCCAGCAGGCAATGCCAGTGGCTGGCGGTGACGCACACCGGCAATACGGTGACGCCATGATCGATGGCATCACGAACGATCTGCGACGGGGCATAAAACCCCAGTGGCTGCGAATCGAGCAGGGCCGCGCAAAAGGCAGCGGGTTGATGGCACTTGAGCCATGCCGACACATACACCAGCAGGGCGAAGCTGGCCGCATGGCTCTCCGGGAAACCGTATTCTCCAAAGCCCTGAATCTGGCGCACGATCTGTTCGGCGTATTCAGCGCTGTAGCCGCGTGCCAGCATGCCGGCGATGAGCCGTTCGCGAAAAGGCCCTATGCCGCCCTTGCGCTTCCAGGCCGCCATGGCGCGCCGCAGGCTGTCGGCTTCGCCAGGCGTGAAGCAGGCGGCCACCACCGCCAGTTGCATGACCTGTTCCTGAAAGATGGAGACACCGAGTGTGCGTTCCAGCACCGTGCGCACGCTGTCGGAAGGGTAGGTGACCGGTTCCAGGCCCTGGCGGCGGCGCAGGTAGGGATGCACCATGCCACCCTGTATGGGACCGGGCCGCACGATGGCGGTTTCTATGACCAGGTCGTAGAAACAGCGTGGCCGCAGCCGTGGCAGCATGTTCATCTGCGCGCGCGATTCCACCTGGAAGACGCCCAGTGAATCACCACGGCACAGCATGTCGTAGACCTGTGCGTCCTCTGAGGGAATGGCCTGCACCGTCAGGGCGGGCTGGTCCGGCGCGTAGCGGTTGACATGCTCCAGGGTGCGCCGCAGGCAGGACAGCATGCCCAGAGCCAGCACGTCGATCTTGAGCAGGCCCAGGGCATCGAGATCGTCCTTGTCCCACTGGATGACGGTGCGGTCGGCCATGGCAGCGTTCTCTATGGGCACCAGCCGCGACAGCTTGTCGCGGGCAATGACGAAGCCGCCGCTGTGCTGCGAGAGGTGGCGGGGAAAACCGATGAGCTGATGGGCCAGGTCGACCAGCTGCACGATCAGCGGGTTGTCCGGATCGAAACCTGCGCTTACCAGCCGTTCGGGCTCGATGCGGCCACCGTCCCACCAGGCCATATTCTTGGCCAGCCGGTCTACCTGGTCGAGCGAGAGTCCCAGGGCCTTGCCCAGGTCGCGCATGGCGCCGCGTGGCCGGTAGGTATGCACGGCTGCTGTCAGCGCGGCGCGTTCGCGGCCGTATTTGGTGAAGAGATACTGCATCACCTCTTCGCGGCGCTGGTGCTCGAAGTCGACGTCGATATCGGGGGGCTCGTTGCGCTCGCGGCTGATGAATCGCTCGAACAGCACGCTCATGCGCTCGGGGTCGACTTCGGTTATTCCCAGGCAGTAGCAGACGGCGGAGTTGGCGGCGGAGCCACGGCCCTGGCACAGGATGGAGCGGCTGCGCGCGAAGCGCACGATGTCGTGGACGGTGAGAAAGTAGGGCTCGTAATGCAGCTCCGAGATGAGTTCGAGTTCGTGATCGAGCAGGCGGCGCACTTTTTCAGGGATGCCGGCGGGATAACGCTCCTGTGCCCCCGTGTAAGCCATGCGGCGCAGGTAAGCGGCCGGGGTCTCGCCGGCAGGAACGATTTCCTCGGGGTATTCATAGCGCAGCTCGTCCAGGCTGAAGGTGCAGCGCTGCGCTATCAGCGCCGATTCGACAAGCAGCTCGGGCGGGTACAGTCGCGACAGCCGGGCAAGCGGCCGCAGGCAGCGTTCCGCGTTGGGCGCCAGTTGTGACCCGCACTCGGCTAACGGCTGTCCGCAGCGCACCGCCGTGAGCGCATCGTGCAGGCGCTTGCGGGCCCGCGTGTGCATCTGCACGCTGCCCGCGGCTGCAAGCGGCATGGAACAGCGCCGTGCTACCGACTGCAGCAGATCGAGATGCCGGGCGTCATCGGGGCCGTACACCAGTTCGCAGGCAATCCAGGCCCGCTCTCCCAGCAGTTTCTTCAGCCAGTGCGCCTGCGCCTCAAGCCGCTGCCGTTGCTCCTGCAGGCGCGGGCCGTCCTCGCGTGACGGCGGATCGTGATCGCCGCTGCCGGGTACCAGCAGCGCAAGCACCCCCTCAAGCAAACGGGCATTGGCTTCCAGGGTGCCGGTATCGATGCGGTATTGCCCCTTGTCCGCGGCCCGCCGCGCCAGCGTGACCAGTTCGGAAAGATTGCCGTAGGCATGGCGGTCCTGCGCCAGCAGCACGAGGTGCGGCCCGCCGGCGATGCGGATCTCGGTGCCGTGGACCAGGCGAAAGCCGCTGGCCCCGGGATCTGCGGCACGGGCATCGCGCAGCGCCAGGTGGGCACGCGCTGCGCCCGCGAAGGAGCATTCGTCGGTGAGCGCCAGGCCGGTGTAGCCCAGCTCAAGCGCGCGCGCCACCAGCTCTTCCGGGTGCGAAGCACCGCGGAGGAACGAGAAGTTGGAAATGCAGTGCAGTTCTGCATAGGAGGTACGCATACTGTTAATAATAACAGTATGCGTTTTGGCGCAGGGTGGCGGGTGTTGCTAGGCGGGCGTTGCTGGACGGATGCTGTCAGGCGTGTGTTGCGGCGCGTGCCGGCTGTGCATGCCGCTGGGGCGTCACGGGTGCCGTCATACCTGCGGGGGAAGCGCCTGCAGGCGCACTGCCTGCGGCCGTGACGGGTTGGCGCCCCAGCATCTCCAGGCGGTCGGCATCTATCAGTTGTACGAGCTTGCGGTGCTTGGCGTCCTTCTGGTCGAACACGGCCGAAACGAGTTGCCCCGCCGAGCGTATTCCTTCCGGCGTCTCCTGCATCTCGGTGCGCACGATTTCCTGCACCGCAACGACATCGTCCACCCAGAAGGCCATGGTGGGGCGATCGTGATCGGCATGCCGCAGCACCACGGCAATGCCGTCGTGCTGCCGGGGCCCGTGTTTGACGTCAAAGAGACGTCGTGCGGATATGACCGGCACCACGGTACTGCCGCTTTGCGTATCAACCTGCATCAGGCCCAGGCAATGGCTGTTGGCGTTGGGTGCCTGGACGATACGCGCGGGAGTGCAGGCGATGACGACGCGATCGGCGGGTAGCGCATAACGGGCATTGGCCACCTGCATGATCGCAACTTCCATCACCTGCGCGCGGTCCAGCACTGCAACCGCCGTGGATACATCCGGCATCTGTTCGATATGGCGGCGCTCGCTCGAGCCCAGGCGCAGGGCAACGATGACCGACACCTTGTTGTCGTAGCCGTCCGAAACCTTGAATTCCCGGTAGCCGGACGCGCGTGCGCGCGCGACGGCATACTGCTCATTGCCGATGTGGCCGATATCCGCGCTGCCGTTAAACGGAAACAGCGAGCCGGTCGGGTAATCGGGGTTGGTGCAGGCGAGCACCGTGCCTGTGTCGTCGACAAATGCGGCCATGCCCTCGCGATCGCCCAGCACATCGCGCAGCATGGTGTTGAACTCGCGGATCGCGTGAAAGACAATGGCGATGCCCCCCGCAAATCCACCCCGTTCGCCATGAACCGCTGCCAGGTATACGTAGCTGGGCTCGTCGTCGGAGAGCGCCGTGGCGACAAAAGGCGATACGCTGTACTGCTGGGCTCCCGTAAGCCCGCGGGTGGACCTGAGCAGGTCTTCGTCTATCGATGTTCCCAGCAGTGACTTGGTGGGATTGTCGTTGCTGACGGCGCGTATGGTTCCATCCGCATCGAAGGCAATCAGGCGGCGGTACACCGTGTAGAGGCCGTTGATCATGGTCAGCACGGAATTGAGCTCTGCCGTTCCTGCCTCGGATTCGGGCAAGGCCAGCACGCGGCGCAGGACCGGCGTGAGGGCCCACCAGCGGCAGTCATTGGCGCGCTCATAAAGATTTCGGTCCATGATGTCGGCGGCCAGGCGCGCCAGTTCCGCTGTCTGGCGGCAGGCCCGGTCTAGCGATGTGGTGTGCAGATCGCCCACGGCAAGGCGCACCCGTTCGCTGGTGCGCACGCCGGCCTGGTTTACCTGTGAGAGAACCGCCTTGAGCCGTGCAGTGTCGCCAGTGCCGGCCATGAGCCGCCCGTTCCACACCACCCGGCGCAGATTGCGGTTGATGGCGTCGGCCTCTATCTGCAGCGCCTTGAGTTCGCCGTTGTCCAGCGTCAGCTCGGATGCGCCGCGGTCCGTGCTGCGCGTATTGAATGCCGTGAGCAGGGAAACGATGGCGTGGGCGCGCCAACCCGGTCCGAAATAGTTCTGGTATCCATGGGTCGCGCAGGAAATGGCAAGGTACTCGCGGCCCGCGAAAGCCAGCAGCTCCACGCCGCCCGAGTCGGCCGTGCGCAACTCAAGATCGAGCGGCAGATGGCTTTGATCGTTGCTGGCAATGACGCGGTTTTCCTTGTCCAGCAGCACGAGCGCGTATTGCTGGTTGCTGCTGGATATGCCCTTGAAGATCCGCCGCATTTCGTCTTCGAAGCGGAAACGCAGGACCAGCACGCCCAAGGGCGTTCCGTCGGACTTGGCGATGCGGTGCGCGTAGAGCAGCCCGGAACGGGAACCCGAAGCAAGGTCAGTGACGTTGAAGCGCTCAACATAGCTGCGTGACGTCAGCGCAGCCTGGACGATGGTGTCAGTGGTGACTTCCAGCGTGGCGGTTTCGTCCAGGCGTACGAGGATGCGGCCGGTGACATCCAGCACGATGATGTCGTCGTAAACCGTGTACTTGTCGCAGTAGGCGCGCAGGTGGCTGCGAATGTGCCGCAGCTGCGCGGCCCGGTCGTTGGGCGCGGCAGCGCAATACGCGCGTACCTCGTCATCGGTGGCCAGGAATCCGACATCGGCGGTGCGTTCGAACAGGTTGCGGATCAGGATGTCGATGGCGCACTGGGCCTTGGAGGCCAGCTCGTCCTGCAGCTGTGCGAGATTTTCGTTGGCCAGGGATTGCACCACGCGGCGCTGCAGTTCATCGAAGCGCTCGCGCGTCTGCACTAGCGTGGGCAGTATGGTTTGTACGTCGTGGGGGCAACTGATGGCAGCAGCCGATTCAATCATCTGCCAGAGCAGGCCGAGTTCGCGCAATTCGCGTTCGACCGCCTGCACGCGGCGCATATAGGGAATGACGTCTTCAGTAGCGACCATTTTTTGCCTGATATCAGTTCGTGACGCGGTTGCGACGCGAATAAATGAGCATCTCGATGCGGATTATTGGGTCTACCTCCGTCCACCATAGGCCGGAGTTGCACTGCCTATAGACGGTAAATCAGGCCACAGCGCACCGCTGTAGTGCGCACTGTTTTTGCGCGTTCTTATTGCGGCTGCTATAGCGCGCTGCGATTGATCACGCAAAGAAACCGTGCAGAAACCAGTGATGTGGCGCCATCAGCTCGCGGTAAACCCACACGGTCTGGCCACGGGGATTGCGGGCCACGAAATAGTCGCGATGCACTGTGGCCTGCCCCGGCCGGGCAAGGTCCCACCAGCCTGCCTCAATACGCTCGGGTCCCGCGATGATCGATAGCGGTCCGTGAAAGGACGGCAAGGCGGTGTCGTCCCGGGAAGCAAGGCGTTGCGGGCGCGGCAGTATCAGCACGGGCCGCTGAGCCGGTGCAGGTGGCAGCGCTGCGGTTCGCAGGGGTTCTGGCGAAAGCGGCACGATGCGATAGGCCCGTTCGGGGCGATGATCGCTGGCGGCTTGCAGCTGGAAAACCCCCTCAGAGCCGAGACGCGCGTGCAGGGTTTCGGCCAGGTGCAGGATATCGGCGCCAGCAACTCCTGCCTGGGAGACAGGTGGCAGGAAACTGGCGGATTCAGGGACCAGCAGTGCCATGCGTTCGAGCTGCAGTTCCAGCAGCACTGCGGGTGCCCGCAGCTGCACCCGGGCGAGTCGTTCTGCATACAGCTGCGACAGCCGCCGGGCATTGCGCTCCGGCGCGGCCAGCGCAAGCGGAACCACGCTTGGCTCCATGACCTGCGCGCGGCGTGCGCTATGCAGTATGCGCAACTGCAGTGCAGTGGCTCCCGCGTTGTGGCCGCGCAGAAAGCCTTCGAGCAGCAGCAACAGCCGTTCGAGAGGAACCTGCAGGCGGCCCGCATCTTCCGTGTCGGCGGGCAGTTCCATGCGGGCGCTGAAGCGGCTGGGCGGCGCAAAGGGCGGTTGCGGGTCGGCAATGCGTCCCAATAGCCGGTCAAGGTCGATCAGCCTGGCTGCTCCAAAGCGCCGGGCAAAGGCATCGCGTGGCAATGCCAGTACCTGCGCAATGGTGGAAAGCCCCAGGGCGTGCAGACGGCTGTTCACGCCGTCGTCCCAACCCAGCAGGGTCAGCGGCAGACCACCCAGGATGCGCGCCAGGTCTTCCCTCCCAGTGCGATTACGGGATGCATGATCGGCTGCAGTGCCACCCGCTGCGCTATCCGGGGCGTTATCCGCGGTGCCATCCGTGGTGTCGCCCTTATCGACCGAGCCCGTAATCAAATCTGCGGCGCACGCTGTTGCCAGCAGTTGCGCTGCTGCTGGCGTGGCCGCACTGGCGCCGGCTGCGTGATAGCCCAGTAGTCGCAACGCATCGGCAATGCGCTGATGCAGCGCCTGCCTGCCACCGAACAGCCGCTCACTGGCTCCGGTTTCCATCACCAGTCCCCAGCCATGACTGCGCCGGAAGGCCACGATGGCGGGGCTGAACTGGTAGGCCCAACAGGACAGTTCCTGCATGGCAGCCTGCTCACGCGCTTCATCGCGCGCACTGGTGATCAGATCACGCGCGAGAGCCTGGGCCGCGGCGAGTTTCATGCCGGGCATTACGCCCAATGTCCGCGCCCGCGCGTTGCCAAAAGCGATCCGGGTGCGTTGCGCAGGTCCTTCGATCACAGCGATTGCCAGCGTTGGCTCTAGCGCCGCATCGAAGCGGCGCTGAACCAGCTGCAGCGGCAGGTCCGGCATTGCAAGGGCAAACCAGTGGGTCATGGGCGTGATGGTTCAAAACGAAAGCGTCTTGTAATACTGTTAATAATGACAGTATTATCACCCATGAAATTCGCTCGCGGCCGCAACGCCCGGGTGGGGTTTCCATCATCTTTCCGTCAGTTTCTTGTCCGGCGCGTTACGGCTAGCATGACCCTTAGGACTGCGCTGACAGGAAGGTGGGCCGGTTGTCGTAGGGGCCGTAATTGACGCCCTTGGTGCGCGGACTCACAGACAAGCCGAGGTAACCGTTGTCTACTGCAGGCAGGCACGGTTACTTCCCGTTTGTGGCCGCGAGGGCGCGGCAGGTTTGCACTGACAGGAGGGATTTCGTGCACAAGAGCAAGCTGGCGGGTTTCATTGTGGATTGTCAAACAGAAGACCTTGGGCATGCGGCGCAGTTTTGGGGCGGCGCCCTGGGGATGGCAGTGCAACATCTGCCCGGCGATGAAGGCAAGAAATACATGCGACTGGTCGATCCAAACGCGGCGTTGCACGTGGAAGTGCAGACCGTTACTCATCCCAGCCGTGTTCACCTGGACATCGAGACGGATGACATTGAATCCGAAGTCATTCGCCTGGAGCGTCTGGGCGCGCGCCGGGTGCAGCAGATTGAAAGCTGGTGGGTAATGGAAGCGCCTACCGGACATCGCTTCTGTGTTGTTTCCGCCGAGGGTTCGCCCGATTTTTCTTCCCGCGCAAATTGCTGGGAGTGAGGACACGCATCATGCATACGGCAAGGGTCACAAATTGGGGTGGCGCGGTCCGGCGCTCATTTTGTGTCGGTGCAGCGGTGCTGGCCTTTAGCCTGTCGTTGCCGGTGCTGGCGGACGAACCCTTGCCGCAGGATCAGCCTGCGGCCGCCCGGGGCTCCGGGCATGTCCGCGACATGTTGGAGGGTGGTCGCTGCGGTTCGGTTGTGATCCGGCACTGCCGTCTGCACCGTGAGACTTCCGCAATGGTTCTGGACCCGGGGCTCACCGGCCATAACGGGGCTCCCATGCAATGGGAAGTGGTTCAGTATGCGGGGCCGGATAACGATGAGATCGTGGTCAATGGCCTGCGTATTCGCGACCCTGGCGTCAAGGAAGTGTTTGACCGCGCCTTTGGCTCGCCCATGGGTGGGACCAGTATGCATACCAGCGCAGGGGCTGCGGGCGCACGTTGTACAACCGTTGATCGCTCCTCTGCGACCCTATGCTCCAACGGTGGCAACAAGCTTCCTGCGCTTGATAATCCGCTGACGGATTGGGTTTTTTAGTGGGCACTCTCTAGCTGGAGGGTGCCGGCGACAGCGCTGCGGGCATGGTCCAGTTGTTTTGCGGGGCAAATAACCGCAGGAGACTGCGCAACAGGGGCGTTTTTCTCCTCGCAGCCTGGGCAACTGCGGGCTTGGCTTGCTCCTGCAAACCAAGGTCGATACCGCGTGTTTGACCGGCATGAGCTGCGTTGTCCAGCGCCGCTTTTGCCGTGACGGGGGTGCCGGGCGCGTGACGGGTGACGCTTGCCGGACTGCTGTTCCAGCGCGCCGGGTGAACCTGCAGGGCAATAGGCTCCAGCAGCGGGCGGCCGCGGCGTTTGAGGATTTGCACCTGCAACTGGCCGTTTTCATTGTGCAGGCGCAGGCGCAGCGCGGCGGGTGAGGGCGAGCGGGCGTGGCGAACCGTGCGGATGATGAAGACCAGCGCGTTATGCCGTTGTGCTAGCAGATGCAGCCGCCGCAGTTCGCGAAAATCGGCATCGGCACCGGTGGTATCGGGCAGCCAGCCGACAAGCGCACCCAGGTGCGCGGTCCTGAGGGATTGCTCCAGCGCCCAGCCGCTCTCGCGCGGAGTCAGTGGCTTGACGAAAATATGTTGTGCCAGGTTCAGGCCAGCTTCTGCCAGGGCCGGCGCATACGGCAGGGCCTGGCGGGCAGCCGCCTCGGGGTCGGCGCAATCGCCTGAGTGGCCTGCGTTCTGGCTCGGCGCGCCGCCCTTGCAGGGCAGCACCCATACACTGCTGCGCCCTGTTGGGGCCAAGGCTGCAAGGGCGGGCAGCAAGAGGCCCAGCTCACCAATACCGGCATGTTCGACGAGCAATTCCACCAGTTGACCGCGGGGCCAACCCTTGCCGGGCAGTTCCTGGTCCAGATTGGCAAAACCCGTAGGGGTGCAGTCGGCGGTGGTGGCGGCGGGATTCCATTCATCGCCGCGCCACACGTTGCGCACCTCGGGTGCGGTGGCGCGCAGCCGGGGTACCAGGGAGGTAGCTGCGCGCTGCGCGCAGGGGTCGAGCAAGCATGTATCCATGAGATCTGCCGGATGCGGTGAACGTGCAGTAGAGAGAAGCGCGAGCGCGCGCTCAGACGGAGGCGCGGATGACACCCACCGCCAGCCCTTCAATTACCAGGGGTTCGCGGCGTGTATCGACGATGATGGAGGAGTACTCGGGGTTCTCGGCAATGAGTTCCACCCGCGTGCCGCGCACCTTCAGGCGTTTGACGGTGACATCGTCGCCGAGGCGGGCAACTACCACCTGGCCGTTGTGCGCCTGATTCTGTTTGTGCACGGCCAGCCAATCGCCATCGAGTATGCCGGCATCGCGCATGCTCATGCCGCGCACTTCAAGCAGGTAATCGGCGCGGGGTTTGAAAGTGGCGGGATCCACGGCCGGGCGCTTGAGGACATTCTCCTGCGCGAGTATGGGGCTGCCTGCTGCGACTTTGCCGATGAGCGGCAGGCCAAATTCACGGGCAGCCTCTCCCAGGGCCCGCACGGAGTCACGCAGCCGGATGCCGCGGGAAGTGCCCGAGACAAGTTCGATGAGGCCTTTTTTCTGCAGGGCCTGCAGATGCTGTTCGGCAGCGTTGAGCGAACGGAAACCAAATGCGCGGGAGATTTCTTCGCGGGTGGGCGGCGCGCCGCTTTCTGCCAGTGCGCTGCGGATGAATTCGAGAATTTCACCCTGGCGGGCGGTAAGCACGTTTGCGGAGTCTATGTTCACGACAGCCTTCCCATGGGTTACGGGCCGATGATGTCTCCGGGGTGGAGATGTTCCACTGTAAATGCTTACAGTACCGTTTGTCAACGCTTGGGTGCCGCGCCGCGTGCGCGCAGGTTTTGCAACGCCGGCACTTGCGCTCCGTGGGCACCGTGCTAACATTCTTCTAGATATATGGGCGGTCGCAAACCAGAATATCCTGCAGTACCTGCGCCAGTGAAATTTTGCGGCCGCAACAGGCGGTAGCCACTGCCGATAGCCCTGCCAGGCGCCACTTTTGAGCGCCGGCCGCCAGGCTGATTTGGTGGCACTGCCCACCCGCACATTACGTGCCTTACCGTCCGATGAAACCCGCCAGGGGCGCTCGTGTCCGCGCAACCGGGAAGACCGGACCTTGCAAACCGATGGCCACAGTCTCCCCCTGAAGCGCCGACTACGTGCGCAGAGCCTCAACCTGCGGGTCGCCGCGCGAAACCATAGGATCTGGAATGACCGCAAAAATCATACAATTGCGGGATTAC
>CAIQGU010000129.1 GCA_903871435.1 uncultured Burkholderiales bacterium
GACTTGACTGAGCCCGCTGAGATAGCCAACGGTCGTACCGCCACAGTAGTACTTGGACACGGTCGCAGTGACGATCATGGGCAGCATCTCGGGCGTGAGGCCGATGGCCACCGACAGCGAGAACAGCAGGGCCTCGGTCCAGTCGCCCTTGGTGAAACCGTTGATCAGCAGCACGATGGGCGTCATCACCAGCATGAAGCGGATCAGCAGCCAGCTCACCTGGTTCACCCCGGACTGGAAGGCGGTGGGTGCCCGGTCCACCGCCGTTACTTTTTGCGCCAGCGACCCGAAATAGGTATTGCCACCCGTGGTGACCACGATAGCAGTGGCCGACCCGCTCACCACATTGGTGCCCATGAAGGCCAGGTTCTCGAGCTCCAACGGATTGCCGCTGGGCGCGCCGCGGTGCTCGGCGAACTTTTCCACGGGCAGCGACTCGCCCGTCATGGCCGACTGGCTAACGAACAGGTCTTTGGTCGCCAGCAGCCGTACGTCGGCGGGCAGCATGTCGCCCGCCGAAAGGGCGATGACATCGCCCGGCACGAGCCGCTTGATGGGAATCTCGACGCGCCGCGGCGGCTTGGGACGCAAAATTGCCTGGAAGTACTTGCGCGCTTCCTCGGCGGCGATCTCGGCAGGGTCGCGCCGCAGCACCGTGGCCGTGGTGCTTACCATCTCCTTGAGCTTCTCGGCCGCCTTGTTGGAGCGCAATTCCTGCACGAACCGGATCAGGGTCGACAGCAGCACCATGGACCCGATGACGACGGTCGCCTTCACGTCCTCGGTAAAGTACGAGAAAGTCGCCAGCAGTGTCAGCAGCAGGTTGAAGGGGTTGCGGTAGCACTGCCACAGATGCATCCACCAGGTGAGCGGCTTCTCATGCCCGATCTGGTTCCAGCCGTGGATGGCGCGCTGGTCGGCCGCCTGCGATTCGGTCAGCCCGTTGGCGCTAGAGCCCAGGGTCTTGAGCAGTTCGGGAGCGCCGCTTCGCGAAGCTTCGGCCAGAACCGCCACCATGTTCGTCGGCAACTCGCGTGGCGCATTGCCCCGCAGCAGTGTTTCCAGCATGGGAAAGCGCCGGAAATGGTGGGAGAGGGGCCGGCCCTTGATGAAGCCCGCGTACATTTCGCTCAGTAGTGACAGATTCATGCGCTTTTTGGAGGCGATGCGTTAATGCCGTGCCGCCGCCGGCGGCACGATGCGGGTACTGGGAGCCGGTTGCGGCCGGAGGTCTATCCTAGCCAAATGCGCGGCATCGTAGGGCCGGGCGCTGCCGCCGGACCGCCCGCGCTTTTACCACGCCTGCACGCGTGATTCCATGACAGTAGCCGGCACCCTCGCCTTTGCAGGCGCGGCCGGGCTTTTCGGGAGAGCTATGCCGCCGGACCTGCAGGATGATGACCTCGATGAGGACGCCCAGCCCGCGGATCCGGACGCGCACCTGCCCGCAGGGCAGCGCGCCGTGGCCGCTGCCGCGCACGCCCGCGGGCGCGGCTTGCATCAGGAGAGCGCAAGCGCCGCTGCCGCTGCCGAACCTTTCGCCGCGCTCTCGCCCGACCTCATACTCGATGCCATTGACAGCGTACTGGGCGAGGGACCGGGTGGCCCCTTGGGCGGCCTGCGTACCTCCGGCCAGGTGCTGGCCCTCAACAGTTACGAGAACCGCGTCTTCCAGGTCGGTCTGGAGGCCGGGGCAGGGGGCGGCTCCGCCTCCGGCCGGCCCCTGGACAGTTCGGTAATTGCCAAGTTTTATCGGCCGGAACGCTGGACCGATGCGCAGATCCAGGAAGAGCACGATTTCCTGGCCGAACTCGCGCAGGCCGAGGTGCCCGCCGTGCCGGCCCTGCGCCTGCATGACGCCACCTTGCACCACGCGGCAGGTTTCCGCTTCGCCCTCTTCGAGCGCCGCGGCGGCCGTACTCCCGAACTGGCCGAGCCCGCCGTACGCGAACGCATCGGCCGGTTTCTGGGCCGACTGCACATGGTGGGCGCGCGCTCGGCCTTTGCCGTTCGCCAGCGGCTGGATGCCACGACCTTCGGACGGGTGCCCAGCAGTTATCTGCTTGACAACGACTGGCTGCCTCCGGCGCTGGCTCCGGTATACCGGAGCCTGGTCGATCAGGCCCTCGAACAGGTGGACCGGGCCTTCGAGCGCGCGGGCCCGGCGCACTTTCAGCGCGTCCACGGCGATTGCCATCCGGGCAACCTGCTCTGGAGCGAGGCGGGCGCCGAACCCGGCCCGTATTTTGTCGATTTCGACGACAGCGCCATGGCACCCGCCGTGCAGGATCTGTGGATGCTGCTGTCGGGCGATCGCACGGAGATGCGCTTGCAGTTGCGCGACGTGCTGCGCGGCTACGCGGTCTTTGCCGACTTCGATCCCTCCCAACTGCAACTGATCGAACCCCTGCGCACCTTGCGCCTCATCCACTACGCAGCCTGGATCGCCCGGCGCTGGAGCGATCCGGCGTTTCCGGCCGCCTTCCCCTGGTTTCCCGACCCGCGCTACTGGGAGTCACGCGTGCTTGAACTGCGCGAGCAGATCGCGGCGATGGATGAGCCGGCGCTGACGGTCGATTAGGGCCGGGGCGAGGGTGCCCACGCTGGCACAACTTTCCCAAATGCAATAATCCCGCCCCACGCCTATCTGCGGCACTGTCATCCCAGGAGCTCACTTCATGTTGCGATTCCGCGCGCCCCCGCCCGCGATGTCCACCACCGCTTTGTTGCGCGCCACGGTGATGTTCCTGCTCGCCGCCGCATTGACGCCGACCGCGGTGCTTGCCGCCGATGCCCCGGCTGCCGCAACAACTGCTGCCGATACAGCGGGCGACCCGGCGGCCCGCATCTCCGAACGGGTCGAGGGTGCCGTGGTCAAGATCTTCGCCACCATGCGCTACCCCGATGTGGGACGCCCCTGGGCCAAGCAGGCGCCCGTCGATGCCACCGGCACTGGTGTCGTGCTCGACGGCCACCGCATCCTCACGAACGCCCATGTGGTGCTCTACGCCAGCCAGATCCAGGTTCAAGCCAACCAGGA